>JAFAUR010000287.1 GCA_019243205.1 Acidobacteriaceae bacterium
CAAAGCGGCAAGACAAAACGAGTGCAAATGCGCAACGGTTGCAATCAGCGGGTGCGCGAAGCCTGTTACCACTGGGCTCGCGTGCGCGTCCAGCGGGACGAACACGCCCGCCAGCATTATCGGCAACTGCGAGACGCTGGACATGGCCACGGACGCGCTTTGCGCGGTGTCTGCGACCGATTGATCTCTGTCTTGATAGGGATTCTGCGTTCCGGTTTGCCTTACGATCCGAATCGCTACAGGAAGAGCAATTTCGCATCGGCTGCTTCCGTCTCGTGAATCGAGTGGGTGCGCCGTACGACGCATCCATGCTGCCCGGCACCTCCGAGAATACGATTGTCGTATCCTACGCACCCGGCGCTGGCGATGAGCATGTGGTGAAATCGTCGCGTCTCGGTTTGTAAACACATCCCGACTAGGACGAAGCCGCTGGCGCGGCGGACGCCTGCGGCGTGACTCTAATGAGCTACTATTGGATCGATGCTGCGTATGGAGCATTCGTTCCGCCATCGAAATAGCAGTACGAAAGTACCAAAACAGCATTCAAACCCATAGTTAATAAGTAGCCCCGCCAAGCGCCTTCCTCCAAGTCTCCTTAACGAAAGTGCGGCGGCTTCTGCGTCTCGGCTCGCAATCTGCTTTCTTGCCGCCGCACTCCCGTTGAAGGCTAACGACTACGGCGGATCCATCGACGCGAGACAACCTCTGTTCGAATCCCGTGAATTCATCAGAGTTACTTGCGTGCAAGGATCAGCGGGGCGAGTGGCCAGCTCAGATTTGCCAGCCGTTGCGCCAGCTACGGTGCTGTCCAATCCAGCGCGTAGATCTCCTCCGTGCCCGTATCGCGAAGATACAGAGGTTCGTTTTCTGGAGTGAAACCGACCCAGAAGCCGCCCGAATATCCGGTACTTTTGATGTCTTTCAGGCTGACCACCTCTTCCACTTGGTCATCAGTAATGCGAACGCGCACGAAAGCCCTATTCCTGCCGAGACGTTTGAAATAGACGTATCGTCCGTCGGGCGACCAGCGCAGGAAAGCGACGTCACTCTCGGCTATTTCCATCCATTTTCGGGTACGCGAATCGAAAAGCAGAATTGCGTGACCATCGTCCGTTTTCGCTGCGATGTATCGTCCGTCCGGCGCCCATTGGGCCTGCCAAAGGGATTCCGTCCCGGGCATTCGCTCTATTTTATGCGTTGCGAGGTGCACGATGGCCAGATCGGGCGGCGTGGTTTCGACATAGTAAACGTAACTGATGAGGATGCTTGTCCCGTCCGTCGACCAGCTTGCCATTGCCTGATTGTGCGGCTCCGGAAAAACCTCCTGGACCGCGCCTCCCGACGAGGGCACGATGTACGCTCTCCAAAGCGTGCGAGGCGATACGGCCGTGAACGCGATTTGTCTACCGTCGGGCGACCAGGAGGGAACGACAGCTCGCATCGGTGGACGTGTAAGTTGCAGGCGATCGCTGCCATCGGGCCGGCTACGCCACAGAGTGCCCTCGGGAAACGTAACATAAGTGATCCACTGTTTATCTCGTGAGAACTCCACAAACTCCGCTGATATGCCTGACAGGTAGGGCACCGATTCGCGCGATTTTGAATCGTACCGTTGCAATTCACCGCGGTGTTGTTGACCGATGACGTACAGCTTCTTCCCATCGGGGCTAAACACAGGCGCAAGAGAGTTCAATTGCCCACTGGTGAGCCGCACCGGTTCCGGTTTTGAGCTTCCTAACCAACTCGTCAGCGCCTTGCGTTCGCGAAGCGCCCAAATTTCCGTTTTGCCCTCCCGTGTCGATTGAAAAACGAAATACTTTCCGTCCGGACTCCAATTCCCGCAGCACTCGGCAGGAGGTTTGTTCCAATCCGCAAGCAACCGGTGGAGCCCGCTTCCATCCGACGAAATCTCCCAAAGTGAAAGAGCGCCGACGCGATTGATAACGTTGCCGACAGTGAAGCGCAACCTGCTTCCGTCGGGCGACCAGCGGAGCCAGAACGCTCCACCGGGCAGAGTCGCGATCTTTCGGGCACCAGTGCCGTCGCCATTAGCCCGATAGA
>JAFAUR010000304.1 GCA_019243205.1 Acidobacteriaceae bacterium
AGGCGGACGGCCATCTCCTGTTGCCTTGCCGCTGAGCGCGCAAGCAGCAGATTCGCGACGTTCGAGCACGCGATCAACAAAACGATCGCTACCACGATCAACAATCCGATACCAGCGACGAGAATCTGCGTGGAACTGCTGCCGGTATTGGCCAACAGAACATCACGAACGGGAACTACCACGGCCGCGTGGCCCTCATCGATGGCCGGATATTCGCGGGCCAAATCCGCTGCTACGGTTGTAAGATTGGCTTGCGCCTGGGCCAAGCTGATACCTGGGTTGAGCCGCCCCACGCCTTGAAAAAACGCCTTACCTCGATCGCTGAACGCACCCTGCATCTCATTTGGCAATAACTGTTCGGCCATAGTGGCCGGTACCCACAAATCAGGACCGAAAATTCCATTGACCCCAATGAAATGGGGTGGAGCGACACCTATCACAGTAAAGTCGACGTGATTGACCCGGAGGGTTTTGCCAATGATGTCAGCCGCAGCCCCGAAGCGCGATTGCCAAGTTCCGTAGTTCATGACAGCAACAGCGTGGGCACCAGGGGTGGTGTCCTCTTCGGGCAAAAAGAAGCGGCCGGCGGCAGGCCTGAGGCTCAGGGTTGAGAAGTAGTTGCCGGTTACCAACTCGGTGAACATCCCCTCCGAACTGTTGGCCTCCTGCCAAGTCACAGGCCGCGAAGACGTGTAACCGGCCAGCGAGCTGAAGACTCGGTTCCGAGCTTGATAGTCCTTCAGGTCTGAGTAGGAGAGCAGCAGGGGCGCACTCGATTTTGACGTACTCCGTGCCTTCGTCAGGCCAACCGCCGCCAACCCGGAGGAGTCCGGAACCGGGAGGGGATTCAAAATCAGGGTGTTGATGACGGTGAAGATGGTGGTGTTCGCGCCAATCCCGAGACCCAGCGTCAGAACCACGAATAGAACGAACAGGGGAGCTTTCCGCATACTGCGGGCGGCGTAGCGTAGGTCTCTCCACAGGACCTCCATGAAATTATCGAGCACGAAGCTGCGCGGTCTCGCCTCGCCGACCGGTACCGGGTCGTGTGTCGCCATCCGCGGCGCCCTTCCCGATTCTGTCTGCAGCGGATAAGTGTCATCCAACTCCGAGATGGCATTCCGGCAAGCTTCATCCTCGCTGGCTCCGCCGCTTCGTAATTCGCGATAGCGGTCTTCGAGATGCTGCGAGAATTCTTCCACGAGATCCGACTCGGCGGTCGGCTTAAGGCGCAACGGCGCGATCCGATCGTGAACGACACGCTTCCAATCAGGCATGTTCAACTCCTGTAACCAGACCCATAGCCGCGACGAATTCCTTCCAGCTCTTTCGTTGAGAACGAAGCACTTTTCGACCTTCCGGGGTCAGGTTGTAATAACGCCTTCTCCGCTGCTCCGCCTTCTCTACCCAACGGCTTGCGATCCAACCCCGATCTTCGAGCCGGTACAGGAGCGGATAAAGTGAGGTGACGTGAAATCGTAAAATGCCGCCCGATCGGATTTGGATCAGCTTGGAAATGTCATAGCCGTGTCGCGGCTGATCCTCGAGCAATGACAATACCAGAAGCTCGGCGCTTCCTTTTTTCCATTCCTGTTCAGGTGAAGTGGGGGCCATATTTGTCAGTCCCTGATATATGGGACTGACAAACATTACGAGGACATTCGAAGATTTGTTCCGTCAAGTTGAGAAAAGTTGGAGCGGTTCGCTGATGAATCGCGTGTAGTCAGAACAGCCTAGAGGCGCTACAGCGTGGCAGGGGTCCGAACCAAGTGGTGAGTGCGTCGACGAAGCCCCTACCGGCCGGATCTCCCACCCACGCCATGTATCCATCGGGCCGAATCAACACGGCCGTAGGAGCAGTCACCGCGCCAAGTGCCAGAAGCTCCCAGGGACCTGCTAGTTGGCGTCGATCAACTTGACTCTGCCGTACGTTGTTCAAAACCAAGATAAAGCCTCGACGAAAGTCTTCGCCGTGATTGTGATTACCTCAATACTTCCACGCCTTCAGGTCCGGCTATGACTTGCAGATCGCGACTCCGGCTGGGACATCCTTGCATGATCCCTGCAAACGTTCGCAAAATCGGCAACTACTCCAGAGAGAACGGGCCGACTGACGATTGCAACGTGCCTATAGATCTCGTGGCCATCAACTCGCAAAACGCGAATTTTGTCAAGTTTTGCGCGGTCCGCCGGAAGGAAGCACACTCCCCCGTTGGCAATTGCCCGTTCCGCAGCTTCATCGTTCTCCACTTCCATCGAGATTAACGGTTCAACTCCAATTTGTCTGAAAAACTCATCTAACACGGTTCGAGTGCTGGAGTGCCTTGAATAGATCACTACCGGCAATTTGCTAAGCTCTTTTGCCGGAATTGATTTTTTCCGGGCGAGTGCATGACCGCTGCGTGCCCCAATTACGATTTCTTCTCGATAAAGCCGATCCACAGTAAGGCCTGCGCTGTCGACCGGAAGGCTGACAATCCCAATGTCGATATCACCGCCGCGGATATCCTCCAGAACTATGCTCGTATGCGCAGTCTTGATACAAACTTCGACCATCGGATGCGTCGCCCTGAATTCCTGTAACACGGGCGGCAGGAACGTATTGACCATTGTGGTACCCGTACCGATGCTCAGGCGCTTTGACGGACCGCGCGCGATCTCAGACACCTGCTGGAATGCTTCCGCGAGTTTAATGAAGATGGCCTCCGCGTAGGGCAGTAGAGCGCGCCCTCCTGCCGTGAGGCAAACCTTTTTGTTTGCACGGCTGAACAGAGGGCCGCCAATCTCGTCCTCCAGCAGCCTTATCTGTCGGCTAACGGCAGAGTGCGACACGTGTAAGTTCTCGCTCGCGCGCGTGAATCCCCCCGTCTGCGCAACAACCTTGAACATCTCGAGCTGTCGCAGATCCATTGCCCCTCTCTCCGGCACAGCGGAATGAGTGTACAGTCTATCAGCTTTTCGCACAAGAAAATGTCACCCTACCGATGCAGTGTCAGTAGCATGTGAAATGTCCGGGCCAATTAGCAAATGAAATGTCCGCTTTGTCAAAGAAGGTGGCTGCGAAAAGCTGGGAGCTGTGGACGACAGCGAGCAGCATTGTTCAGCCGCAGAAACGGAGCGGATGATGAAGGCGCAGGAAGTGATATTAAAAGCGGCTGCTGGGAAGTTGAAGTGGTGGGAAGCCGCCGAAATTATGGGCGTGACGGACCGCACGATGCGGCGCTGGCGGGAGCGGCTGAATGAGCACGGCTATAGCGGGTTATGGGATTACCGCAAGCGA
>JAFAUR010000321.1 GCA_019243205.1 Acidobacteriaceae bacterium
GACGTGATCGAGAGCGTCTCGGCGCTCGGCGGGCCTTCGGTGACCATCAAGAGCCATCACAATGTGGGCGGCCTCCCCGAGCGCATGAAGATGAAGCTCGTCGAGCCCTTGCGCGAGCTCTTCAAGGACGAGGTGCGCGCGCTCGGCCGCGAGCTTGGCCTCCCCGAAGCCTTCGTCGGCCGCCACCCTTTCCCAGGGCCGGGCCTCGCCATCCGCTGCCCCGGCCCGGTGACGAAGGAAGCACTCGACACCTTGCGCAAGGCCGACGCGATCTATCTCGACGAGATCCGCCGCGCCGGCCTTTACGATGCCATCTGGCAGGCCTTCGCGGTGCTCCTGCCGGTGCGCAGCGTTGGCGTGATGGGCGACGGGCGAAGCTACGATCAGGTGCTCGCGCTTCGCGCCGTGACCTCGGTCGACGGCATGACGGCCGATTTCTTCCCCTTCGACATGGGCTTCCTCGGCCGCGTCTCGACCCGCATCATCAACGAGGTGAAAGGCATCAACCGCGTGACGTACGATGTGACGTCCAAGCCGCCGGGGACGATCGAGTGGGAGTGAGGGGGCTGTTCCTGATTGGAGGCTTACGCGACGATAGAGGGCTTGAGCGTAGGTCTTCCGCCTGAGCCCCGCGCTGAGTGCGTGCATCACAGGCGTATTTAAGTCCCGGCTTTTCGGGATCAAAAGCTTGCTCAAAAAAAGGGAGCAGGGGGACAGAATGGACGCAGGGACATTATCGGCGTTGGCGGCATGGGCGGCAGCCGCAGTCGCTGCCGGCGGTGCGGCATTTCAGTTCTTCATTGGACGCAAGCAAGCCAATGCTGCGTTAATCTCGGCAAATGCGGCATTTAAGAACTCTCACAACGCCGGACGCCATAAAGTGGCTGAGTTTCGGCAAGCCTGGATCAACAAGGTGATTGATACTCTCTGTGAGCATCATTCGATCGTCTCGACGACACCGATGGGCCAGGCGCCGTTTACAGAGGACGAGCGCAAGCTGGCGGGCCTAAGAACGAAGCTGGGCATCCTCTTGAATCCCGATGAGCCCGACACCGTCGCGCTACTCAAGGAAATTGATCAGATTGACAACAGTAAAACAGACCAAGAATTTGCCAACGGCGAAGCTCAGATGTTGGTGATCTCGCGCCGACTACTCAAGCGAGAATGGGCGCGGTTGAAGGACGAACTCGCGCAATAGGCGCGCTGCCGCGATCAGCCCAGACCCTGGCCTTCTTTAATCGACCTATCCGTGGGCCACAGAAGCGCTCGGAGTACGTTCGGCTTGTTAAGCGCCAAGTCAGCAGTGGCAATCTGGCCCGTGTCTTTTTGGACGAAGCGCGCGAGCCGGTGTTTCTGCTCCAAGCTGTAGTCTACGAATTGATCGATGGTCGCATTTGCGAGCAGAAGCATAATTTCGCACGGTCGCGTTTGCGAAATGCGGTGTATGCGATCTTGGGACTGAAGATAGTCAACCAAGTTGAACGTTCGGTCGAGATAGATTGCGACGTTGGCCTCAGTCAGAGTCAGACCTTCTCGGGCAGCAGCGGGATTTGCGATGAGAAGCTTCACGGCCTTGTCGCCTTGAAAGGCTCGTACCGCACGGTCTCGGTCGGCCGACTCCATTTCGCCATAGAGGGTCACAGGGCCAAAACGAGAATATCTCGATTGGAGCGCGTCGATATTTCCGACGAATGAAGTCCAGACGATCACTTTTTCGATTTCGCGATCAATGTGCGCTTCGAGAAGGCAATCGAGGGCCATGAATTTTGCAGGCGTCTCCTGATAATCTGCATCCAATAGCCTCGGATTCGAGGCGAGTTGAGCAAGACGAACCAGGCGGGCGAGAATGGCATCTGCCTGTTTCAGAATTTGTTGGCCACTCAGCGAAGTCACCCAAAGGGCAAGCTCGTTACGCATCTCGTCGTACATAGCGCGCTGCCAACCGACGAGATCAACGCACATGCGGCGAAAATTTTTCGGAGGAAGCTGGATCGCTTCATCCTTAAGTCGCCGCATTGAAATAGCGGATAGTCGCTCCCGGAGATCATCCGCGTTCTTGTACCCGCGCGTAGTGCCGTAGCGTGATTGAAACTGCTCCAGGGTCTGGCCGAGACTCTCGCCGCCGTCTAGAAAGAAAATCTGGCTCCATAGGTCATCGGGCTTGTTCGCAACGGGTGTTCCGCTGAGCAAATAGCGACGAGTAGCGTCAGATCGGAGCTGCAGGATCGCTCTCGTGACCTTCGCGTGCGGCGTTTTGATGCGATGACTTTCGTCCTTGCGTCGGCAGGAGCCACGGTATAACCTATAACAGGTTATAAAAATGGATTCCGATCATGAACTTCAACCTTTACCTCGATGATCAAACCGCCAAGGAACTGGACCGAACGGCCAAGAAGCTGGGCGAGACGCGCAGCGGCTTGATCCGTAAGGCATTGCGCGAATGGCTGGACAAGAAGACGCTCGGCAGTCCCGGCTGGCCGAGATTGATCCTCGAGTGGCAGGGCGCCCCGGACATGAAGCCGTTCGAATCGTATCGCGGCGATTTGCTCGCCCCGCATGAACATGACTTTTCGTGAAGTATCTCCTCGACACCAACGTGCTGAGCGACTTCGCGCGCGGCGAGCAGGCCGTAATGGCCCGAATTCGTCAGGAAGCGCCAATGCAACTGGCCGTTTCGGTGATCACCGAGATGGAAGTTGAATACGGGCTCGCGCGCAATCCGGGCCTCGCGCCGCGCGTGCGGGAGGCGATGCGGGTGTTGCTCGCCAGCCTCTCCGTCTTGCCGTTCGAGCGCGAGGATGCCCGCGTGGCGGCGCAATTGCGTGCGAATCGGACGATCCAGGGCACGCCCATCGGCGCCTATGACCTTCTACTCGCGGCCTGTGCTTTGCGACGGGGCCTCAAGATCGTCACGCACAATGCGCGCGAGTTCCTTCGTGTCGGCGGGCTGGCGCTCGAGGATTGTCGCGGCGCGTAGGCCCGGAGTGCCGCGTGCTCGCGCTTCGCAACGTGAGCTCGGTCGACGGTTTGGCGGGGGACTTCCTTCTTTTCAACGATGGGCCTACTCGGGCGCGCCTCGACTCGCATCATCAACTCGGCCGGTCCGTTCTCCGGATACTTGCGAACCGTGAATAGCCTTGTGACGCCCCC
>JAFAUR010000644.1 GCA_019243205.1 Acidobacteriaceae bacterium
CCATCAATGTCGTCCTGGACGTCGGAGCGCTCTCGCAATCGGTGGAAGTGCGCGCCACGGCGGAGATGGCCGAAACTCAGACCAGCGGCATTTCACAGGTAATCGATCAGCGCCGCGTAGTAGATCTGCCACTGAATGGGCGTCAGCCGACGCAACTCGTGCTCCTATCCGGCGCAGCAGTCGTTTCTCCACCGTCAGACTTGGCGAGCAGTAAAAACTATCCTTCCTCAACCACGATTTCCGTCGCCGGAGGCCAGGCGAACGGAACCTACTACCTGCTAGACGGTGGAGACCACTTGGATGCTTTCGGCGCCATCAACCTTCCTATCCCGTTTCCAGATGCGCTCCAGGAATTCAGTGTACAGACAAATTCCATTCCGGCAACCTATGGGGTACGTGCCGGGGGTGTCGTGAATATGGTCACCGCGTCCGGTTCGAACTCCTTCCACGGCGATCTCTTCGAGTTCCTCCGAAATGGCGCGACCAATGCACGAAACTACTTTGCATCCACAGTTGATCAGCTAAAACGAAATCAGTTCGGCGGCACTGCCGGAGGGCCTATCCTTCGGAACAAGCTTTTCTTTTTCGGCGGATACCAAGGGACAATCATCCATACGGCGCCTCCAACCACAACCTCCTTCGTTCCGACTGCGCAAGCACTGGGCGGCGATTTGAGTACCCTAGCGTCCACAGCATGCGGTCCGAGGCGCACGATCATCGATCCATCCACGAATCAGCCATTTCCCGGCAACCAGATCTCCTCTTCGCGCTTCAGTCCGCAGGCTCTGACAGTTCTCAAGTACATCCCGGTAAGTAGCGATCCGTGCGGGAAAGTAATCTATTCGATCCCGAACAACTCGACTGAGAATCAATATCTGGGCCGGGCGGATTTTATTCAATCCGTTCGAAACTCACTGTTTGGGCACTACTTCTATGCTGGAGCGGATAATCCGGCAGTGTTCGACAACAATGCACTGCTGACCACGCGCCCGGGCACAACCGACACGGTTCAATCGGCCGTACTGGGCGATACCTATTCGTTCTCACCCAATGCGATCAACGCCCTGCATCTTACCTGGACTCGCGAACGAGTCAATCGCGGCGGAGCACCAAATCTTCCTTCCCTTTCGGACCTCGGCCTCAACGTGGCGCCATCACCCGGAAATTTCCCGCAACTGTCGATCACCGGCTTTTTCAGCACGTTCTGCGGAACGTGCTCGAAAGCTACGGTCTACTCCGGCAGCAAGCAGATTGCAGATGATTTCTCACTCGTCAGCGGAGCTCATCAACTCTCGATCGGCGGCGAATACATTCACCGGAACCTCGATTACCATACGTCGACGCAGCAGGACCCGGCATACAGCTTCAGCGGCCAAATAACAGGATTCGCCCTGAGCGATTTCTTGCTGGGACTCCCCAGTTCCTTTACACAAGGCAACCTGACACAGGTTCAGACCGTGCAGGACTACGTCGGACTGTATGCCGCAGACAAGATTCGGATGAACTCGCGAATCAGCTTGAACTTGGGTATCCGCTGGGAGCCGTACTTTCCCGCCCATGATACGCAGGGGCGCGCGACGCACTTTGATCTGAACTCATACCTCGCGGGTGCGCACACAACTGTGTTCAACAATGCTCCGCCTGGCGTGACATTCCCGGGAGATCCCGGTTTTCCTCAGGGCGGCACGAATCGCCAGCTCGACAATTTCGCCCCGCGTGCGGGTATCGTTTGGGACTTGCGGGGTGACGGACATACTGTGCTTCGCGGTGGGTACGGGATTCTGTACGACTTCGCACCGATGCAGTTTTACGATCGCTTTGGGTTTGGCCCTCCGTGGGCCAGCGCGATTACCCTGAATAATCCTTCCGGTGGTTTCGGCAATCCTTATCTCGGCTATCCCGGCGGGAATCCCTTTCCCCAACCGGTTCCGCCTCCTCACAACGTCGTGTTTCCGAGCGCGGCCCAATATGTAAATTTCCCGCTGTATGTGCATCCCACGTATCTGCAGCAATGGAATTTCAATTTCCAGCAACAGGTGGGAGCAAGCTGGCTCATTTCCGCAAGCTATATGGGAAATAAAGGAACGCATATCTGGCTCACTACCCAGATGGACCCCGCAGTTTACATCCCGGGCACTTGTGGCAAGAATCCGTGCTCTACGGTTGCAAATACAAATAGCAGACGCGTTTTAGCTCTTCTGAATCCGGTCGAGGGAGCGGCGTTCAGCAGCCTTGTCCAGGTCGACGATGGCGGCGATTCATCGTACAACGCAATGTTACTTTCCGTGAATCACCGCATGGATAAACACTTCAGCGTATTAGCTAATTACACCTGGTCGCATTGCATCGATGACGGAGATGTGCAATCGGAAATCACGGGCGGTTACCAGAACCCATACGATCGTCGGGAAAGCCGAGGAAACTGCTATACCGACGTTCGACAGTTATTCAACTTGTCACTCGTCGCAGACGGCCCTCACTTTCGTACCGGCAGTTGGCTGAAGCAAATCGCGAACGATTGGCAGCTATCCGTGATTGCCACCAAGCGCACGGGATTCTGGCTGACCCCCACCACAGGCACAGACAGTTCGCTTACCGGGGTCGGAGCGGACCGGCCAAATGCGATCCGCAGCGCCACGCTTTCGAATCCCACTATCTTCAGTTGGTTTGATACCGGAGCATTCGTAGCGAATCCGCCCGGTACCTACGGCAACGCTGGGCGAGATTCGATCGAGAGTCCTGGCGGTTTCAACATCGATGCCGCCGCTATGCGCCACATCGCGGTTACCGAGCGAAGCTATTTTGAGTTACGAGCGGAAGCATTCAATGTGCTCAATCACCCCGTGTTTCAGAACCCGGGTACAACTCTATCCAGCCAAAACTTCGGTCGTATTCTCTCGGCGAACGATCCTCGTATCCTGCAATTCGCGCTGAAGTACGTGTTTTGAAACGTTGTTTGAGAAGCCCTGTGATGAATCGCTTGAATGACTATAGTCAGAACGGAATTGCTGTTGGCGGGAAATTCCTAGAGGAGTTGCCCTGCTGCCACTCAGGGCGGAGCTTGTGGCACCGGTTCACCCCGGGCATTGAGCCGCGCTTGCGAACCGGTCCGGCGTAGTATCTGTCAAAAGATTTGACGGGATCAGTTGAAGCCGCGTGGCATGCCGGGAGCTGTCTGCAGTGCCACCATTGAGCGCTGGGTTCTATGGTTGTGGGTCATCAAAACGCCGGTGAACCGCTCGAATCAGCAGCTTCGGGAGGTGCCAAAAGCAGCTGAGTAGGGTCATGGTTACGTTTGTGTTAGGGGTAGTGGTGTACGCGAGAGCGTTTCTCATGACCCGGCACAGTCTAGCGATGGAGACCGCCGTTGTTCGCCAGCAACTTGCCGTTTACAAAGGGAAACAGCCGCGCCCAAGCTGAAGCAATTCGACCGGTTGTTCTGGATCATCGTCGCCGCGTTTGGAACAAGTGGTCCGAAGCTCTCGTTCTCGTCAGGCCCGACAGCGTAGTCTCGGGGCATCGCGCGGGTTGCCGCTGTTCTGAAGATGCCGATCTCGCGACCGATTCGGACGGCCGAAGGTGGCGAGGAAGTCCGATCCTCAATGCGCCGCCTGAAAAGAGGAAATCCGAGTTGGGTGCGCCCTCGCATCCATGGAGAGTTGGTTTCGACAACTCCGAACCAACCGTGTCGCGCTATCTGAAACGGCTGAAGCGGATTCCGGACGAAAGCGAAGCCAGCCAGTGGCACGCTTTTCTGAACAACCATCGTGAAGTGATTGCGGCGTTCGACTTCTTCACTGTTCGCAACCTTTATTTCCGCACCTTGTACTGCTTCTTCTTATCGAACATCCCCGCCGGCGCGTTCTGCACTTCAACGTTAGGTTCCATCGAACAAGCGATATTGGATAATCCAACAACTACGCGAAGCATTTCCGCTGCCGTGTCCTTGCCGGTACGTCTGGTTCGATCATGACGCCAACCTCGGGAGCGAGGTGCTGCCCTTCTTAAAACTCAGCGCTCTCAATCCGATGCGTACGAGCGGTCGGAGTCCGTGGCAAAACGGAGTGGCGGAGCGTTGGGTGGGCAGTGTGCGCCATGAACTGCTCGGCCACGTTATCCCGCTAAACGAATTCCACCTTCGGCGGCTTGGGCGCGAGTACCTTTCCTACTACCATGAAGACCGCACTCACATTGGTCTGAACAAGAACACTCCTGCCGCACCGGGGGGGCAAAACCCGTTCTCCCTTGCAATCCCGAATCGTGTCCACATTGCGACTAGGCGGTTTTCATAATCGGTACGGCTGGTCGGACGCATCGTGAACGCGCAGCCGTTTTCGATGACCTACAGCCGGCTATAGGATTTCAATTTGAATCCTATGTCGCACGAACGCTACATCGCCATAAACACCTACCTGCAGCGGCGAATGGAGCTCTAGCCACTGAATATCTGACGACTCCGGCCTCGAACGCACGAACGCACCAACGTGCTCGTTCTGAAAAAGCACTACTCCGAGTGCCGTGATCAACTGAAATCGTCGGCATAAATCCGCCGAGCTGTTTTACTATTCGCCGCAGGGCAGGGGCACGATTACTCGTTCGACTTTGGCGGATTGCCCAGGAGGCGATACACAGTGGCCGTCTTAGTGCAGTTCAGCGCGATGTAGTCCTCCGCCGCGTACTGCAGCGAAATAAAGAACGCCTCGGCGCGGCGCAGCGCGTCCTTGCTGAGTTTATCTCGATCTTGAAACCGGAACTGGTAAGCAAACTCTCCGATGAGCGGGCGATGCTCACCGCGCGTACGCCAAATGGCGACGTTAGCCTTGCAATTCAGTCCGTCGCCGAAATCGAGCACGCCGATGTCCTGCAATACTTCCTCGACGATGGTATTGCTGACCAGCTGAATCTTCTCTTTGGGCTCCTTGCGGATTTTGGCCAACGCCGGCAGCAGTTCGATCAACTGGTCCACGTCGACGACGTTTTCTTTACCCATGCCAACGGCGGAACGCAAGAATTGGACGTTGTGCGAGAAAAGCAGGCGAACTCCGCCCAGCTTCTCCTTGAGAGGCATGGCCTGGACCTTGAACTTGACACGATGATCGCCGAGGATGTGCGGCCGGACATCTGTTTCCGCGGCCTTCTGCAGATCGGGATGTCGAAACTTGAAGACGATCTCCGGGTCGCCGATAGGAAATCCGTCTTTGTAGGGGATCCGCCGGCGCAGGATGAAGGCGTTGTTGTAGAGGCGGAAGTCTTGGGTGTCGACGAACACCACCTCGCGGACCTTGACGGGCTGCGAGTCGAAGCCCGCAACCCTGTACTTCACACCATGTTCTTTGGCGGGCTCTTTGAAGACCTTGCCGAAGTCGAACAAGCTCTCGCGCGAATGGAACTTGTTTGGCCGCAGAATGAGCTTGCAGCAGATGTACTCGGGCGAATGGATGGGCATCCCGTCTGCGTAGTTGCCGGGCTTCAGCTGGGGGACGTGGCCAACCCAGCTCTCGGTTGCCGGCTGTCTAACGACGTGCGGAATGCTCTCTTTCCTCTGGGTAGGTGCTGCTTTGGTCAGCGTTGGCACAAGTCGCGCCTCGCTGGCGTTGTTTCCTTGATTAGCTCGCCTCCCTCGGGGGAGCACAGGGGACTCATGACCGCTCAATTGTGATCGGATGGCTCCGTCTTCGCTATGGAGATGGGAACGCCTGGCTTTCCGTTGAAAAGTACTGGCTCTCGAAGAACTCAACTTACGCCCCCTCCGTGAGGCTCCCTGGCAAGGTTCCACGCCTTGGCTACAGATCTTGATGGGGTTTCTTCATGAGCAGCTCTTTTTTTTGGTGAGTGATGGAAACAACAGACTGCTGGAAAGCAAGAACCACTTCCCACAGTCCTTGGTGATTCGTTCCCCATCGAAAGAGACCCGCCGGTGGTTGCTTATCGCAACGCGATGGGTATAGCGTCCGAGATAGCGAAGCACAGGCACGGGACCCGCCATGGCTACTTTGACATAAACGACCCAGGTTTTCCAACGCAGCGATTGGAGAAGAGTGCGGAAGGCTTCGGGATCGCCGAAGCTGAGCTTGTTTCGGCGATAGGCACGTTTCAAGCCATCGAGAAACTTACCTCGAAAAGACCTTCTTCAGAACACCGAGTGGGAGAAAGAAGCGATACCGTGGTCGTACCCAACGGCTGCGGTCGGGAGCAAGACCGCCGACTGGCACGCGGCAGTGGATGTGTGGACGGAGGAGGTTCTTGCTCCAAGTGTGCAAGATGGCAAGGAACCCGATCTCTGCGCCGAGGTGCTGCCGATCAGCTGCCACTCCGTTCGGAGTACAGCGACTTTTCAACGGTAAGCCGACTGGAGACTTCCTTGCCGGACTTGATCAGTGCGGCGCGAATGGCGTGCCAATCCACGCTGTTGCGCCTGGCGTAGTTCGAATCGCTCGCGATTTTCGTTTACGCGGCGGCACCGTTGCGATTGATCACGGGCAGGGTGTTGAGTCAATCTACGTGCACATGTCGAAGACCGCAGCCCGGGAAGGTGAGCAGGTCTCGGCCGGCGACGTCATTGGATACGTTGGTGCAACCGGTCGTGCAAACGGCCCCCACCTGCATTGGACACTTTACGTCCATGGAGTGGCTGCGGATCCGGCACAGTGGGTAAAGGTTCCGGCGCCCTGCCCAGCGCCACAACATGTAACGCATGCACATCGTCATTCCTCCTGACAAACCGGCGATCGCTGAGGAGCATCGATGGAAAATGCTTTCATGAAGCGGATTCGGGTTCAATTGCAGATCCTAGTCGCCGCAACTGCTCTGCTGGCCGGGCAAATGCGTTCTCAATCCGGCCAAACCGCAGATGAGGTGAGGGCGGTTGAGGCGGCGCGTACGGATGCTTTGGATCGGTCCGACATCGCCGCACTCGATCGGATCATGGCCGACGATATTACTTATGTTCATGCGAGTGGGAAAGTCGATACGAAGAGAAGCTATCTGGACGCGATTCGCTCGGGCCAGCTACACTACATCTCCTGGACGCCGAAAAACCTTCACGTTCGAATGCTGGGAGATGCCGCGGTGATCAACGGCGAATATACAGTCAGAGTGCGGGACGCGCGAGTACAGTCGACTCCCTTCGACATCAACATCTTCATTCTGACTGTATACGGCCGCCGTGAAGGGCGCTGGCAGCAGATCGCCTGGCAATCGACTCGCGACGTCGCACTGTCGCCAATGAACTGATGATTCGCAACAAGGAGTATCGTTTGATTCGAAAGCTTGGTTTCGTTTCCCTACTTGTCACATCCGTATGTTTCGCCCACGGCAGCGTTACGAATTGGGAGAAGCGCGCTGCCGCCGTAACGATCGTGCGCGACAACTGGGGCATTGCGCATGTCCACGGTAAAACCGATGCCGACGCAGTCTTTGGCATGCTGTATGCGCAAGCGGAAGACGACTTCAATCGCATAGAAACGAATTATCTGAACGCGATGGGACGTCTCGCAGAGGCGGAAGGCGAGTCCAAGATCTATCAGGATCTGCGTATGAAGCTGTTCATCGACTCCACGAACTTACAGAAACAGTATGCCGCGAGTCCCCAATGGCTGCGTGCGCTAATGGATGCCTTTGCCGACGGCTTGAATTACTACCTGTACAAGCATTCGGAAGTGAAGCCGCGCGTGATTCGGCATTTTGAACCCTGGATGGCATTAAGTTTCACCGAAGGCAGCATCGGAGGCGACATCGAGCACATCGATCTGAAGCAGCTCGAAGCCTTTTACGGTCATGTAAGAGAGACGATGCCGACCGCAGCCGAACTCGTGCATGAGCGCGAACCGGGGGGATCCAACGGCATTGCCATCGCTCCGTCAAACACCGCCGGACATCACGCCCTCCTGCTCATCAATCCGCACACCTCGTTCTATTTCCGGTCGGAATTACAGATGGCGAGTGACGAAGGCTTGGATGCATACGGCGCAGTAACGTGGGGCCAGTTTTTCGTTTATCAGGGATTCAATGATCGCGTCGGCTGGATGCACACATCGAGCGCCGTTGATGCAGT
>JAFAUR010000736.1 GCA_019243205.1 Acidobacteriaceae bacterium
CTCGCCTGATCAATGCGGACGCTGGCGATCATGCCAACCCTGAGCGAGTGATCGGCGTTGGGCAGACTGACCTCGATGTTGAAAACGCGCGAGTCACGGTTGGCCGACGGGGCAATTTGCGTAACTCGGCCCGTAAGACGCCGGTCCAAAGCGTCGACTTCGACCGGAATCGAAGATCCCATTTTGAAGCGCGCAATCATATTGTCGGGAACACCGAAGTTCACCTTCACAACTCGCGTATCGTTGAGTGTAAACGCGGGCGTGCCGGCCGCCACCAGGTCGCCTCGTTCTACACTCTTAGCGACAATCACCGCCGGCATAGGCGCGATGAGCTCTGTATCGCCCAGCCCGATTCTCGCCGAGACAATCTGGCCCTGCGCGGCATGTAGCTGACCCTGCCGTGCCTCGATCTGCCGGATCGCAGCTTGCACGTTCGCAGTTGCCGAATCATGCTGCGCTACTGCCGCGTCATAATCGGGTCGAGTCATTGCCTTCGCCGCATACAGCGCCTGCGCACGGGCAAAATCCTGATCCGCCTTCACTTGATCGGCTTTGGCCTGATCGAGTTGGGCTCGCGCAGCTTCCAGGGAGCCTTGTGTTGACTGCTCCTGGCCGACTGCCGTGTTGAGCGTCGCTTCATAATCGGACCGGCGCAGGTGCGCTATCACGCTGCCGGCCGGAACGATGTCACCGATCTGTATATCTCGCACTCGTCCATCGGCGCCCTTCACTTGGCGTAAACCGGCGATGTAGCCAGGCTCCTTGAATACCAGTTGAACTTCCTTATCCGGACGAATCTCGCCGGAGTACCGCCACGCGGGTCGCACTTCCTGCGTCGCCACGATCTCCACCTTCACCGGAACGGGCTCCGGTCCAGCTGCTTTCTCTGTGGTGCAGCCGGCCAGAATGAGAATGGCCGTAAAACTAAAAACTGCCGGGATAACACGCATCATTCTTCTCCAATTGCCTTCTTCAAATCCGCTCTGGCCTGCCAGAATGCCGCGAGAGCCTGCTGCTCTCGGCTGTCAGCCGAAGCCAAGTCTGACTGTGCGGAAAACAAGTCTTTTGCCAATGCCGCTTCGTGCCTGAACTGTTCCTGAACCTCTTGCAGCTTCTGCCGCGCGGTGCGTTCAGTCGCGTCGGTCAACTGCAATTGCCGCCGCGTGTTCTCGAGCTGCCGCCATGCAGTCCTCACCTCAAGCAGAACCGCCCGTTCCGTAGCTCCTACCGCGACCTTTGCCTGCTGTTCTTTCACGCGCTTGGCGGCGTATTCTTCTCGCCTCCGCCCCCAATCCCACGGTTCCCACGTAAGTTGCAACCCCACGAAGGTGATATTGGCGGGCAAAGCCGGAGTGAAGTTCGCTGTGGTGTAGTAGCTCAATCCAAAGCTCACGTCGGGAATGTATTCGGCCTTCTTCGCTCGTGCGTCGAAGTCCGCTTGCTGCACTTGCAGTTTCGCTTTCTTCAAATCCGGCCGCTTGTGGAGGGCTAGCTCTTCTAAACTTTCAGGTGTCTCGACTTGGTTATCCGCTGCATTGATGTCCACCACGCGAAACGGGGTGTGTATGTCGCGGCCCATTAGATCGTTCAATTTCTCGCCGGACGTTGCTAGCTGGTCCTTCGCGTCGCTAATCGCATTTTTTGTTTTCAGAAGCTGTGTATCTGCGCCCAACAAATCGGATTCGAGGATGGTTTCCCTCCTGCGGTTCTCGATCGACAGACGCTTCGTCTCTTCGTAATACGGAAGTGAAGCCTGCAGACTGTCCAACCCACTCTGCGCCTCCACAACGGAGTAGTAAGCCTGCCGAATCCGGTCGACGACTTCCAATCGCGTCTTCTCTTCTTCCTGCCGCGTCGACTCAACCCCAACTGCGAGCGCTTTTAATTGCAGGTGGATTCGGTACAACGTTGAGAGCGGCTGGGCGATTGAAGCAGACATCCCGGCAACCGGTTTCCGCGCAATCTCGATCTTTTGGTTCGTTGACGGAATTGGGCCTATGGAGTACACACCCAGCGAGCCTTGTTGAAACGTGATCGATGGCTTTGTCAGCAGTTGCGCACCAAAGGCGGTGATCTGCGTGTTCGCGAAACGCCTCGTCCTGTTCGCCGCCAGATCGTCCGTGGCCCGCAGGGTCTCCAGGCTAGCTGTCTTCAGCGCGCTGTTGTTTGCAACAGCCTGTTCGATTGCTTGCTCGAGCGTCAATACAGGCACGCTGGGTTCCTGCCCCCGCGCCATCAATGTGAGTGTTCCGAACACGACGGCCCATCGTGCTGTACGAAGAGCGCGTCGATGCTTTATGCCGTTGTGTTTGATCCAGGCCGTCGGTTGCATCTGAGGCAATAGTGCCTTGATTCCTGCCTGCGATGGCAGTAATGGGCCGTAAGTCATCCGTAAGCTTACGGCTGCGATTTGTTGTCCAGGTTCACCTCTTCCACTCGTTTGTGAAGTTCCTGTCACTCGGCGTCCCGTCTTCGTTCACCGACGGCGCGAACCACGGTTGCAGAAGCGCGCACGACCCAAACGTCATACAAGGTCGTTAATCGGACGGTAATGAAAAGGTTCTAATTAGCAAATTGCACTGATTGACTTTGCCGCGCAACCCCAAACTCTCGGTCGCAACTTTACGGCCAGCTTACGGCAGCTTACGGCAATTTGACCTCGCGCCAGCCGACCATGAAATTGAGCTGCTTGCCACTTCGCGAACACGCGCATGTGTCGTGCCGGCAATGTGGATCAATCAGGAGAACTCTTATGGAAAAACAAACTGCCCGCGGATGCTTCACGCAAGGCACTGAAACAAGCAGCACGATGTGGCAAACATCTCGAAGGTGGACGGCAAAGGCGAGCCCGGCAGTGATCGCACTCATCGCGTCCTGGGTGCTACACGGACAGGACGTGAAAACTCGCCACATGCCAGGGACTGACTTCTCAAAATATCGTACTTACAGTTGGGTGATGATTCCGGGCGCTACCTATCCCGACCAGATCATCGATAGCGACATCAAGCGGTCGATAGATTCTGAATTGGTGGCAAAAGGGCTTACGCGCGTAGAGAGTGCATCCGATTCCGAGCGTGCGGCCGGCATTGCCCAGCCATCCGGCCCCCCTAGTATTCCCGGGCCTCTCCAACCGCCCGGTCTCGCCAATACGTCCGCCGTCCCGCAACTACCCGAGCTGCGACCCGCAGGCAATTCGTCCCATACGGCTAGTGCGGCGCCCGGGGCCGATCTTCTCATTACCTATCATGTCGCCATCAATCGCGAGACACAGTGGAATGGCTTCGCCTCCGGCTTCGACCCGTGGGGCGGCCCCGGCATGGGTACCGCATCGGGCACACTGACCAGTTCAACCATCGAGGTCGGAACTCTTGTTCTTCAGATGTATGACCCCGCTACAAAGCAGCTCGTTTGGTCAGGATCGGCAACAAAGACGATCAGCCTGAGCAAGAGCCAGGAGAAGAACCACAACGATCTTCAGAAGGCAATGGCGAAACTGCTGAAGGACTATCCGCCCGGACGGTCATAGAGTGTGATTGGCTTCTACTACATCCCTAGTGCGAGAGATTCAGCTTCTTCAACAGCGTAGTGAACCGCGGATCGCTGCGAAGCGGGCAAAAGAATGGTTCTATCGCAAGCAGGTTGACGAACGCTGTTTTATCATCAATTGCTTCATCCAGGCGCTTAAAGGCGAGGTCGAAATCTTGGATTCCGATCGCAGCAAAGGCTTCCGAAAGGGAACTCACGTACTGGACAGCTGCCAAACGACTCAGCTTTTCGACGCACTCCCGGGCTTGTGACGTGCAACCTTTTCGGGCATACGCGGCGGCCAGCAGACCGATGTTCCATGTGAAGTCCGACCGCGAAAGACGATCGATCACGCGATCATAATTCTCCTGCCGATAATTCAACAGTCCCTCGTAGAATCGCGCTTCTGGGTAATCGCGATCCAGGTCGAACGATTTGTCGAGGTGCGCTGCAGCCAGTCGATATTCCCCTTTGACGTAGTGAAGATAAGCCATCCGTGCGCAGTCGCTCGCGGAAAGCGGATCGAGTTCGGTAGAGCGGCGGAGCCCCCATTCTGCTGCCTCGATGTTCCCCTGGCAAAGCAGCGCCATGGCACGATACCTGTAAGTCCGCGCGAGCCCAGGCTGGAATTTCAGTGCGCGATCGTACAGCCTATATGCGTCATCCCGGCGATACTCAAACCAGGCGCGAACTCCGCCCAACACCGTGCACGTTTCTCCTGAGTCGGGATTCAGAGCATAGCCCCGCTCCGCCGCGGCCTTCATCTCGGGATACACATCACGGCCCGAAATGAAGCCGAAGAGGGCGAGATGGCCGTTCGCCTCCGCAATGCCGCTATAGGCGAGAGCGTAATCAGGAAATACTTCAGTAAGTTCGCGTAACTGCCGCAGGGCAGCCCGCAGCGTCTCCGGCGATTGTTGATAGATCAGGACCCGGGCTTTCAGATACCTTGTGTAAGCTTCTAGATCACCGTCGGGAGGATGCATTCGCACCCGCGCCTCTGGAAGATGAAGACGGAGCAAGCCGGCAACGGCCTAGGCGATCTCTTCCTGAATTGCGAAAACATCCTTTAGTTCACGGTGGAAGATCTCCGACCAGAGGTGATGGCCGGATTCGGTTTCAACCGCCTTTGCTGCGATCCTCAATTGCTCGCCCGACTTCCTTACGCTGCCTTCAATGACGAGATCTGCGCCCAGACGCTGGCCCACTTCCCGGACATCCGCTGCCGCGCGCTTGAACTGAAACGCCGATGTCCGCGCGACCACGTCCAGTTCCGAAGCGTGTGCCAAGGAATTCATGACCTCTTCGGTAATTCCGTCGCAAAAATACTCCTGATCCGGCTCCGGACTCATGTTCACGAACGGCAGCACGGCTACAGATACACGGCGCGGTTCGACTACTGCGGCAGTCTGTTCACGCTCTTGTCGTGCCGGCGCATCCAGTCGGCGAAAGACGGGGACGTAACTACCGGGGCGGAGCGCAATCAGGACAGGGTCATTTCTTCCTGGGCCCTCGTAATACGCCTTCAACTTCGCTCTCAGGCGGCGAGCTTCAACCCGGACAATCGCATCAATGCTTGGATCGTAATCCGGCGTACGGTCGAACGCCTCCATTGCGATCGAGAACTCTTTTAAGTTCTCCCGATCTCCCTCCAGTGTTCGATTCACAATGTGCGTGAGGAAGCGGCATAGCCGGGCTGAGGAGATGAAGCCGGGGCTGTTCAATATCCGCCCTAACTGCTCGCCAACGGCTTCTGGTGCTATAGCATCGATCCCGGCATTGGCGGACATTTCTGGTGAAGACGAGGGCGGCATAAGGTCTACCTCGCGAGCGTGTGTTTATGTTACCCCCAACTCGTTAGCATGCCGATAACCACAAACTGTGCGCCGGGAACGGCCCTGCGATCGAACGAATTGCGTTTATTAACCCATCATCGATCGTCAAATCGCGCAAATGGATACGACACGCGGACACTCAGTTGATGCATGCAGCTTACGGTAACTTACGGCAACTCCTTGCCTCACTCGGCTACCGTGGAGTCAAGCGGATACAGTTTTCGATGTACACCGAACGGAAAGTTAATTTAGTCATCATGGTAGCGACCGAGAAGATAAGACCGGGCATCGAGAAGGAATTGGAGACCCAAGGCATCATTGTTCGCTGGGCAGCAACGGTCAAGGCGGCGGCCGGTCTGCTCAAATCGGCCCTCGATAGGACACTCGTCGTCACGGAACTGGCGCTTCGAGATGGTAATTGGAGGGACGTGATCGAAGCCGTTAGGTCGATCGACAGGTCCATTCCAGTCCTGATCGTGAGTTCAACCAGCACGGCTGAGCTGTGGTGGGACGCGCTGGAGTGCGGCGTCGAAGACATACTGCCGGCTCCCTTATCGGCGGCCCGCTTGCGCGAATATCTGCAAGACTACCCCACCAGGTAGGGGATTCATTTCAGCCAACATGCCGGACTTGAGCGAATGAGCGGAGATGAATCTCCTAGCCAGGACAGCCTTCTCGAGCGCTGAACAGGCGCGTGCAACCTTTCTGTCGTCTGCGGCTGTCCGCAGCGCCTTGATGTTCCTTACGGAACGTAAGAGAGTGCTGCCTTTTGCTGCTGAAATCCTTCGACAGGAATAGGGCGCAAAGCGTGCAATAAAGCCAAGGCCCGAAGATCCGTGGAATCTAGCTTGCTATTCGCGTCTACGTCGAAGAAGTACATCAATGATGCGGCCGAACGATTATGCTTCAGTCCGAGCACGTGCCCAATCTCATGTGCCCAGACCGCTACTGCCTCACTGTCTTCCAGGTTGTGACGAGACCCAGGAGCGATGGTGATCCATCCCGAAAACTCGGCCCGGTCCGGAAACTGTGCCCGGGCAACCACGGCGCTTCCATTGAGCAAAGCTGGGGAAGCCTCTACAATTGCGATCGCGCACGCATTTGACGGCTCGTCATGAAAATCGGCGTCCAGGATTCTCTCCCAAAAGTCAAAAGCGCGATGAAATTGCCGAATAATAATCGGATCAGAGATGTCATATCGGACCCCAAGACTCATGTGGCCGGTCTTTTTCAGCTCGCTGCTATTTATGCAGGGTTTGTAAGGCCCCGTCCAGTTCGCTTCTTGCGCCAACTGTGGCATGGCAAAAACCGCGAGTAACGCGAGCGTTCTGCTGACCTTTATCGGCATCGCAGTAATATCGACCGCTGCTCAGATGCGACGCATCCAACCTTCGTCCCCCGTCGCTCCCATCTCCGTTCTCTCCCGATCCGCTGCTTCCTCACAGATGATGCAAAGCGCTGCCCACGGTATCGCTGCAAGGCGCTTTTCGGGAATCTCTTCATCGCACTCCTCGCAGAGTCCAAACGTACCATCCTGGATGCGCACCAACGCTGCGCGCGCATTGCGGAGCCGCTTGGATTCCCGATCCAGATTCAACATCGAGAGCGCTCGCTCTGACGCCCCCTGGATGTCCTCCAGCTGATCAGAGTGCTGCTCCACAACGATCCCGTCCCGGCGGCAAATCAGCTTTTCCAACTCGGCGATCCGTAATTCCAGCATTGCTCTGAAGTTATTCAGCTCGTAATTCGTAGATGATATTCGCTCCACGCCCGGAAGAATGGCAATCCGATGGCCATTGACGCTGGTTGCAGAATGCTGCTGAAAAACAAGATTCCGCGTTTTCTTTTGGCCATGAACACAGAAAGCCGGATGACGACGTTCCGTCATCTGCCCACGTCTCAGCACCTGCGGAGAGTGTCCGCCAGAACAGCAGGCGCAAACTTACCAACAAATGATGGTATCCGGCCCTCCTACCGTATGAAGGCATCGTAAATCGACACAAGCTCGCGTGGAACATCTCTGAATCACCGGCATATTTAATCGTTTCTTAGCGGGACCGGCCAACACGCTTCTAAACGCCTTGCGAGTTCCGGCTCGGGATCCCACTCGGCCCTGGACGGACGGGATGGTCTGCGAAATTATTGCCGTGTTGGTGCTGGTCATTATCTGCGCCGCTCTGCGGTCTCGCTTGTCAGTACACAACCCCGGCAAGCTGCAACACCTCGTTGAGATCACTTACGATTTCGTCCAAGCTTGCGGTGAGGAAATAGTGGGAACTGTCGGGATACGCTACCTTCCCTACTTCGGGACGATTTTCGTCTTCATTCTCGCCATGAATCTCATCGGAATAATTCCGGGATTTGAATCACCTACGATGTTTCCGATGGTCCCGCTCGGACTAGCCGTCGCGACGTTCGCGTTTTATCACTACGCGGGCATTCGTCAGCAGGGCTTCCGCTATATCAGGCAGTTTCTTGGACCGTTCTGGTGGCTCGCCTGGCTCATGCTCCCAATCGAACTGATCAGCCAGCTTGCGCGGCCGTTATCCCTTACTGTTCGGCTTTTTGCAAACATGTTTGCGGGCGAGCGGGTTTATCTGACTTTCGCCGCCCTGACACGTCGACGTCTCGCATTCTCGATCCCAATATCCTCGGTCAGGAACATTATGAAGTGGCCCAGGCGGTCAAGCAGACGCTCCAGCGCTATAAAGATCTGCAGGATATTATTGCGATTCTTGGAATTGATGAACTGGGCGATGAAGACAAGCAAATCGTCGCCCGAGCGCGCCGGATTGAGCGTTTTCTCTCGCAGCCGTTCCATGTGGCGGAGCAGTTTACTCGTCGCTCCGGCAAATACGTGAAACTGGAAGATACGATTCGCAGCTTCAAAGAAGTTGTTGAGGGTAAGCACTACGACCTTTCTGAACAGGCCTTTTACATGCAAGGCGGCATCGACGATGTAATTGAAGCTGCCAAAAAGCTGAAAGCAAGCTAGAATTCAGCATGGCGAATGCGCTGAAAATGAAGATTGCCACCCTCGAATCTCTTTTGGTGACCTCTGCTGAATGCCCGTGTACCAACGGCTAC
>JAFAUR010000245.1 GCA_019243205.1 Acidobacteriaceae bacterium
CGTGTTCCTGTCGAAAACCGCCAAGTAGTTCTTATCCGTAATATTGATGTACAGTTTCGATCCAGATTTTTCGAGCGCCATCGCCTCTGCGTGCGCTGAGTCGATCGGAATCTCCTTTAGCAGTTTTCCGGAGTTCGTGTCGATGACTGAAATCACCGATCGTGTCATCGACACGTCCTTCCCGCCGCTGACGGCAAAGAGTAAGTGATTGGCGCGATCTACTCCAATCGAGTCTGCGCCCGGCGTGGTCGGGATCGTTTTCTTAACCTGAAAGGTGGTACCGTCTAGCACCTGGACGGCTTTGGAGCCGTCTGTGACATATAACTCGTTTTGATCAGGCAGGAACAGAATGCTATGAGGGGTATGGAAGCCCTTCACAGCTCGTTCCAGCTTGCCTGTTTTGAGATCGATCACCCGCAGGGTGCCATTGTCTTCTGCCGCCAGGAATAATCTCTGCCCGGCGGTATCAATCGCAAGGTGGTCGACATCCCCGGAAATACCGGGGAGATCCGTTACGCCCGCTGGCTGCAGGTTGGAAGGCCACGCGTTGGAAACCAATGCGAACAGCGCGACCAGGTTGAATGGCATAAATAGCTTCAGCTTTTTCATATTCAGAACCTCAAGACTCGTTGAAGAGCTTACTGAGCTACTGCGCCTCCGTCAACTTGTCGGCGGAAGGAATCTGCTCCCGTAACTCGTTCCGGAGCTGCTCCGCCTTCTTCTGATAGGCAGACTTGTCGTCTCCCGGCTTGTAGTTGAAAACGACGCCGAGCGCGCCGATGGTGGTTTTGTTCGCGTCTTCGAGTGGAAGTTCCACCTCAAAGTGTTTTCCATTTGAACTGACTTCCAGGTTCTCCTTGCCTGTGTTGATGACGCGCATGTCGTCTTCATCCGCTTTCTTGCCGATTCGAACCTTGCCCCCCATGGGACCTCCCCAGGCGATAATCGGGTAATTCGGATCATTTGGCGTCTTGGCGTGCATGGCTAGGATGACGACGTCTGGATACTTCGCCATGGCGTCGTCTACTAATTTTTGGGCGTACGTTTTGGGCGTAGTTTTGGAACCAGTCTCCTGCGAGTAGGCGGGTAATGCCACGCCGCACAGGAGCGTCAAAAGTGTAAGGCGTAATGTGAACTCTTTCATGCGCTTCTCCGCCAGTTATGCTACGGGAGTGGATATTAACAGAGAATGAACGGGCTAGCCGCGTCCCATCGCATCGTGCGTCCCCTCTGAAACCAGTCCGTTAATCGACAATTCATGTGAAAGGAGTTAGTGTCGTTTCGCACGGTTGCTCATTATAGGAGCAGAAGGAGACATTTTCCCGATGATGCCATCTGAGCGGAAAGCTAAGCTACAATCCGTCATTCGGGTAGCTAGCGGCAACTTATTGGAAATGTATGATTTCATGGTCTTCGGTTACTACGCCGAGGCCATCGGACGAACGTTTTTTCCAAAGAGCAGCAGTTTCGCCTCCTTGATGGCGGCCTTGGCCACATTTGGCGCTGGATTTCTGATGCGTCCGCTGGGAGCCATCATCCTTGGCGCTTACATCGACCGCCGAGGCAGGCGTACTGGCCTGCTTTTGACACTAGCCTTGATGTCTGTCGGCACGCTGTCCATTGCTTGTACGCCGGGTTACGCGTTGATCGGTGTGGCCGCCCCGCTTCTGGTTGTTGCCGGACGGTTGGTGCAGGGTTTTTCCGCAGGGGTAGAACTGGGCGGCGTCTCGGTCTATTTGGCAGAGATTGCCACACCCGGGCACAAAGGTTTCTATGTGAGTTGGCAGTCCGCCAGCCAGCAATGCGCGGTCATGCTGGCCGCTCTGCTGGGCATGATGCTGACGGCAACACTCACATCCAGCCAAATGGCGGCTTGGGGGTGGCGTGTCCCACTCTGGATTGGGTGTCTGATTATTCCTTTGTTGTTCCTGCTCAGGCGATCGCTGGCAGAAACCGAGGAGTTTGCTGCCCGGAAGCGGCATCCGGACCTCTCGCAAATCCTGCATACGGTAGCGGCCAACTGGCGTCTTGTTCTCGTAGGCGTCATGTTAGTCACCATGACAACTGTTTCGTTCTACACCATCACCGCGTACACCCCGACCTTCGGACATCGCGTGCTGAAACTGGGAGACGAGGCTAGCCTCACGGTCACGCTTTGTGTGGGTGTTTCGAACTTTCTCTGGCTACCGATCATGGGTGCTGTCTCCGATCGGATCGGACGCCGTCCGTTGCTGATTGCCTGCACGCTCCTGGTGGCAATCACAGGTTATCCGGCCCTGGCGTGGCTCGTCGGCCATCCGTCTTTTTCGAAATTGCTTGTGGTAGAACTTTGGCTATCCTTCCTGTACGCGAGTTACAACGGTGCGATGGTTGTATATCTAACCGAGTTAATGCCGCCGGACGTACGAGCCTCGGGCTTTTCACTCGCCTATAGTCTCGCGACAGCCGTCTTCGGCGGCTTTACGCCCTACATCTGTTCTGAGCTCATCGAAGCGACAGGGAACCGGGCGATGCCAGGATTATGGCTGGCGGTAGCGGCCGTGTGTGGTTTAATAGCCACCTTAGCTTCGCTCCGGAGCCGGCCGCTGGCTTCCACCGTGGTGGACGCCTCCAAAGCGACGAATCCAGCGGTGGTCTGAAATGATTACCATACAGGCTGATTTTTGGTATGTTTGCAGATCATGGCAATGAGAGTGCTAGTAGTCGAAGACGAGCCCCAGATGGCGGGATTCCTAGCAAGAGGTTTGAGCGACGAGGGCTATGTCGTTGACATTGCCAATGATGGTGAGCAAGCGCTTTCACTCACGACGGGAGTCGAGTACAATCTCGTGGTTCTGGATTTACAATTACCGCGGAAGGATGGCTTAACCGTCTGTCGCGAATTGCGAGATCAATCCTTCCGCGCGCCGATTCTTGTGGTGACAGCGCTGGGCGGTGACTGCGATGTGGTGACCGGGCTGAACGCCGGCGCCGACGATTACCTTGCGAAACCGTTCGATTTTGCCGTATTGCTGGCCCGCATGCGGGCCCTGCTGCGCCGTTCGCGTCACCTTCGCAGCGATATGCTGCAAGTCTCAGATCTCTTGCTCAACACCGTAGACCACACGGTTACCCGTAGCGGCCGAGTTCTCAATTTAACTACCAAGGAGTACGCCGTGCTCGAACTGCTGATGCTGTTTAAAGGCCAGATTCTCGGCCGCGCCCAGATTGCGGAGCACGTCTGGGACGAGGGGTTTGATCCTCTGTCAAACATCGTCGATGTTTATATGAACCGCTTGCGCAAAAAGATCGATCACGGCTTTGACCGGCAGTTGATTCACACGCGCCGTAGTGAAGGTTATATGCTATCGGAAGACGCGCCTGACTCGCCCTATGTTTAGCAGCGTCCGCCTGCGGCTTACTCTGTGGTATACGCTGACGTTTGGCGTCCTGCTGATTGGTTTCAGCCTGTATGTGCTCTCCTCTGTGTCCCGTGCTTTGCGCCCTGATTTCGATCAGGAAGTTCTGCGCACGGCTGAGGTGACAGGCCGTTACTTCGAGGAGTTCGCCGAGAGAAAGAATGTCGTAGCAGGCGCGCAGGAGGCTGTTCGAGAGCTAAAGCTGGGCAAAACTGGTTTGGCGATCTATCGTGGGCGCGAACTGTTAGCCTCCACAGGCGATGATGTCGTCTCAGCCGTCGCGGCAGCTCACGTTTTTTCTTCTTTCAAGCCTAACGGTGAGCCGTTCTTTTCGACAGATTCGAAACGCAATAAGCGCCTGGCTGCCATCCCGTTTCAGGTGGATTCCATCGCCTATACTGTAGCGGTGCTCGAGCCGATGCTCGATTTGAACGAGGATTTGCGGCATCTCCGCCAGATTGTCTTATTGGCTTTACCAGCGGCGCTTCTCCTCGCGGCCGTTGGCGGCTACCTGCTCGCCGGCAAGAGCCTGCGGCCGGTAGTGGCTATATCCACTCAGACGGTGCACATCAGCGCTAAAAACCTAAATGAGCGGCTAGAAGTGAAGAGCAATGATGAATTCGGGCGCTTGGCTCGTGTCATTAATGAACTTCTCTCGCGCCTTGACCACTCGTTTAGCATCATGCGCGAATTTATGGCGGATGCGTCACATGAGCTGCATACGCCGCTCGCCATCATACACGGCGAAGCGGAAGTATCATTATCTCGTCATCGAACACCCGAAGAGTATAGA
>JAFAUR010000339.1 GCA_019243205.1 Acidobacteriaceae bacterium
CATCTGAGGTGACAGGTTCCTCAAACCAGGTAACACCCAGATCCCCGAATTGCCGGGCTTTTTCGAGTGCCTGCTTACGGGAATAAGCGCCGTTGGCGTCGACATAGAGTTCGGCGCGCCCGTTCAAGGCTTTGGAAACTGCTGCGACGCGAGCCACGTCTTGCGATGGATCGCGTCCGATTTTCATCTTCACGTAGCACAAGCCCTCGGATGCCCAACCCGTCAGTTGATCAACGAGCTGTTTCTCCGTGTACGAGGTGAAACCGCCGCTGCCGTACGCAGCCACTGACGTGCGCGCCTGTCCCAGAACACGTGCCAGAGGCTGCCCCAGCAGGCGCGCCTTCAAATCCCAGAGCGAGATGTCGATCGCGGAAATGGCAGTGGACGCGATACCGGGCCGTCCCCAGTTCCGGGACTCACGATCCATCGCCGAATGCAGTGCCGGAATGTCGAACGGGTCGCGATTGAGGATAACTTTCCGGAGAAGTTGCTCGGCCGTGTGAGCCGCGGACACGGTTGCGTACGAGAATCCGAGACTTCTCGCGTCGCCCGTCGCGAGCTCGACCGTCACGACGACGGTCGAGTCCCATTCCGCGGTGCCGTCCGACTCGGGTTGCTCGGTCGGGATCTTGAAGGCCGAGACCGTCGCCGCGTTGATGGTCGGGCTTCCCACGGCCTACACCAGTTCGCGAACGCGATCTTTCGCAATAGTGGCGGCGATCTTCTCCCAGTCTCTCGTTCCTTTGGCCATCGACTCCGCGAAATGCACGGCCTGCTGCGCTTTGATTTTGGCCGGCATCGGCGGCTCGTTCGCATCCACCACTGCTTCGATCAGGGCTGGGCCCGGCACTGTTAATGCTTCTTCGATGATGTGGCCGCAATCCGCCGGATTCGTGATGGTGTAACCGGCCGCTCCGAAACCACGCGCAACGGCCGCGAAGTCGATCGGTTCGAGTTCGCAGACGTACTCCGGGTTTCCAAGGAACACCATCTGCTCCCATTTGATCTGGCCAAGCTCATTATTCTTGATAACGAAGACCTTGACGTTTAATTTGTATTTCATGCAGGTGGCAAGTTCGCCCATCAGCATCGTGAATCCGCCGTCGCCGACGAAAGCAATTACCGTGCGCTGTGGATACGCAATCGCCGCTGCCACCGCGTACGGGAACCCACATGCCATGGTGGCAAGATTTCCGGAACAGGAATGCAGCTGGCCTCTTAGCGACGGAATGTGACGAGCCCACCAGGTAGTAATGGTCCCCGAATCGCTGGCGACAATCGCATCGGATTTCAACCGTTTCCCGAGTTCATACGCCACTACTTGCGGCTTCATGGGAGTGGAGCTGATCGTAGCCCGCTCGTTCATCAGCTTGTTCCAATCCTGCATGCGCTCCTGAGCTTTTTTGAGAAACGCCTGATCTTTCTTTTCGAGATGCGGTATCAGCGCCTCGAGCGTTTGCTTCGCATCGCCTACCAGCGCGATATCGGTCGGATAGCGTAGTCCGATGCGCGTCGCATCAATATCGATCTGGACGCATTTTGCCTTGCCAGGCTTGGGATAGAACTCGATGTAGGGTAGGCAACTGCCGACGATAAGCAACGTGTCGCATTCCTGCATCGCATCTTCCGAAGGCTCGGTGCCAAGCAACCCCAAGCCGCCGGTCGTGTATGGGCTGTCGTCGGGCACGCACGATTTTCCGAGGAGCGCCTTGATGATCGGCGCGCCCAAAGTATCGGCCACCTTCTCCAACTGATCTCCCGCGCCCAGAGCGCCGCGGCCGGCCAGTATGGCGATCTTTTTTCCTGCGTTGAGAACGACCGCGGCTGATTCAATTTCCGCCGCGGTTGGCCGGCGCGCTCCCATCGCGAAAACGTCGGACGTGTGGTCGGGCTTGTTGCGCGCGGACCGCATGTCTTCCTTAACTTCCTGTTCCTGGAAATCAGTCGGGATGGTCACATGCGCAACGCCTTTTCTCGTCAGGGCCGTGCGGCACGCGAGTTCGATCACGTTCGCCGCGTGCGCAGCGCCCATTACACGCTCGTTGTAAACGGAAACATCCTGGAAAAGTTTATCCAGCGCGACGTCCTGCTGGGTGTGTGTCCCGATCAGGTCATGAAACTGCAAACCGGTTAAAGCGACCACCGGTTGCCCGTCCAGTTTCGCGTCGTATAGACCGTTTAACAAATGGACGCCGCCCGGCCCCGAGGTAGCGATGCAGGCGCCAAGCTTGCCTGTGAATTTCGCGTACCCGCAGGCCATGAAAGCAGCGGCTTCTTCGTGCCTGGTCTGAATGAATCGAATCTTGTCCTTGTGGGTACGGAGGCTCTCAATCAGGCCATTGATGCCGTCCCCGGGGATTCCGAATATCGTGTCGACACCCCAGTCGATCAGTCCTTCGATAATTACGTCACCTGCGGTTTTTGCCATTGCGCCAAAATCTCCGAATGTGAGACCCGACGAGCATTCAACACGTAACGGAGTAAAAATGCCTCGCGCGGGACACGTGAAAATCCGGGCGGTCCGTCTGCAACAGTTCGTTCCCTGCCACGTCTAGGCTTATGCGGCACGCGTCTCGGTTCCCGTTTTCATGTCTTCCTCTCTGGTCGCGGATAACGTCAAAGTCCTAGCTCTTTCGGCGGAGGACATGTTGTCCACCATCGACCGCCACATCAAAGACGGGCGGTTTCAGCGCTCATTAAGCTTGGTGGCGGCCGCCTCGAGCTTCATTAGCGGTCTCGAAGTCTCGTACGAGCACTACAAAGGCAGCTACAGTAATCCCATCATGTACAGCCCGGTTCTGCTCAGCGGCGTTCTGACAGCTGCCGGAGTGTACGGCTTTTTCAGCCGGAAAGGTGCCGAAGGCATGCTGCGATGGACATCCGCAATCACGCTTGCGGATGGTGTCATCGGGTTCGGATTCCACATCCGCGGGATCGCTCGGAAGCCGGGCGGCTGGCGTTTGCCGCTGACCAACATCATCATGGGTCCGCCCATCTTCGCGCCACTGCTGTTTGGTACCGCCGCATATCTCGGCGTGCTTGCTTCTTATCTGCGGCGCGAGGGAGACAGAAACTTACTGGATGACCCGGGACTTGTCCGCCGCCCTGAGTACAAGCCCAGGTACACAGGATGGCGTCGCGATTTGAACGAAGGTCGATTCCAGAAGCACATGGCGGGAGTGACCGCTTTGTGGACACTGTTTTCAGGCTTCGAAGCCTGGTATTCGCATTACAAGAGCCGATACCGGATTTGGGCCCAGTGGACGCCAGTCATTCTTGCCCCAATACAACTCGCTGCATGCGTGGGCGCGATTTTCAGCGAACCGGTCGCGCGAAAAGCGTTGCCTGTGACATCGGTTCTCGCGGTTGCGGATGGCACCGTGGGCTTTGGCTATCACGTGCGAGGCATCGTGCGTCGCCCCGGCGGACTGAAGACTTGGCTCTACAACATACTGTACGGCCCACCGGTCTTCGCGCCGTTATTGTTCGCCGCTTGCGGAGCTTTAGGAATTTTGGCAACTACGTTGAGGAGAGAAGGGAAGTGACTGTTATAGAGAACCAAGGTGCCGCCCCGCTGACTGACCCGAAAACGGGCGAGAATCTCCAACCGGGGCTGCAGCCTGGCTACTATCCCGGGTATCACACTTTGGGCCAGAAGAAATTTTGGGATGCGGCCACCCGCGAGCTCGTCGAAAAGCGCGTCAGCGATCTGCCGCCCATCCGATTTTTCACGGCCGAGGAACTTCCGATCATCACGGCGATTTGTGAACGAATCCTGCCCCAGGACGATCGCGTGCCCGAACGAAAAATTCCGATTGTGCCGCGAGTGGATGAAAGGCTTGCGACGGGCCGCATCGACGGTTACCGGTATGAAGGCATGCCGCCTGACCGCGATGCCTATCGCTGGGCCATTCGAGCCATCGATGCCGCTGCTTGCAGACTTCACTCGCTGTCCTTCGCTGATCTCGACGTTCGCCGTCAGGATGAAATTCTGAAATCGCTTCACGATTCGGAGAAGCCGGGCGGAGAAGATCTGTGGTCGGATATGCCGGTCGAGCGATTCTGGCAGCTGCTGGTCAGCGATTGCGTCACTGCCTACTATGCGCATCCTTGGGCGTGGGATGAAATCGGATTTGGAGGTCCAGCCTATCCGCGAGCGTATACACGTCTCGAGGGCGGGTTGCCGGAGCCGTGGGAAGTTGACGAGCAACGCTATGACTGGGCCGCTCCCGCGGATTCGATCTCCGATCGCTACGAGCCGCTGGGGGCTGCCGCCGAGGGGTCCCATCACGGGCAGGGAGGAACGCATTGAAGAGCCCGTTCGCCGGTGAGTTTGAGCGGCCCAAGACCACGAAGAAAATTCTCGGCCCTCTGCAGCGCATTTCGACCGAGATGCGGCGGTTCAAGGAGACCGAAGCCGTCGATTACGTCGTCGTAGGAATCGGTTCTGGCGGCGGCGTCTTGCTCCAACGCCTGGCGAAGGCAGGTTTCAAAGTTTGCGGTCTCGAAGCCGGCCCGTTCTGGGATACAGAACGCGATTGGGTGAGCGATGAAGCGGGATCGCACAAACTTTACTGGAACGATCTGCGGATAACGGGCGGCAATCAGCCGCTTTCGTTTGGAGAAAACAACAGCGGCAAAGGCGTTGGCGGCGGGTCTGTGCATTGGGCCGCGTTTGCGCCTCGCTTTCATCCCTCTGACTTTCGCGTCTACAGCGAAGATGGCCTCGGAGCAGACTGGCCGATTTCCTACGATGAGCTGAAGCCCTACTACGAACTCCTGGAGCGAGAGATTCCCGTTGCTGGCCCGGCGCATTTCCCCTGGGGCGATCCACACGGGTATCCATACGGGCCTCATCCACTGGGCGGTGTGGGCGATGTACTGGTGAAGGGCTGCACGAAGCTGGGTATAGGCGTCTGCGCCGGCGGGCCCGTGGCGATCTTGTCAGGCTCGCGCGGTAACCGGCCGCATTGCATCTATCGCGGATTTTGCATTCAGGGCTGCAAGGTGGGCGCGAAGGCGAGCACGCTGATTACGCACGTTCCGGAGGCCCTTGAATATGGCGCCGAAATTCGCGAACGGTCCATGGTCCACCGCATCTCCATGGAGAACAAGGAACGTGTGAACGGCGTTTTTTACTACGACGAGAACGGGCACGAGCATTTCCAGCGCGCGAAAGCAGTGGTCGTATGCGGTTATGCCATCGAGACGCCGCGGCTGCTTCTGAATTCGGCTTGTCCCGGCCACGAAAAGGGTTTGGCGAATTCGAGCGATACCGTCGGCCGCTACTTGATGGCGCAAGCAGGTAACGTGATCCTGGGCCGCTTTCCGGATCTCGTTCGGATGTATAAGGCTCCGCCGGCGCATGCCTTGACGGAGGAGTTTTACGAGACAGACTGGAAGCGAGGTTTCGCTCGAGGATTCGCGATTCAGACAGTCGGGCCGCTGCCGATATCCTTCGCCAAACAGATGATGGCCGCCAAAGGCGCATGGGGTTGGGGCATGCGGCGCGTCATGATGGATTACAATCACTGGGCCGCCCTCGGACTGCTTGGCGAGATTCTGCCGTGGGCCGACAACCGCGTGCAGCTTGCCGAAGAGAAAGACCAGTTCGGGATCCCGGTCGCCAAAATCAACTTCGATCTATATGAGAATGACCGCCGCCTCATCGAGTACGGCAAGAAAAAAGTGATGGATGTCATGCGCGCGGCCGGCGCAGAGGAAGTCGTGCAGGAATCGCGGTACGCCCACCTCGTAGGCGCTGCGCGCATGGGCAATGATCCCCGGACATCCGTGGTTGACAAATTCGGTCGCTCGCACGACATCTCGAACCTGTTTATCTGTGATGGCAGCGTTTTGCCTACACAGGGTTCAGCCAACCCGGGCTTGACCATCCAGTCCCTCGCTGCCCGAACCGC
>JAFAUR010000352.1 GCA_019243205.1 Acidobacteriaceae bacterium
CCCCGACGAATTGACCGCAGAACCGTGGTGATAGTGCTTAACGCTCGGGTTGTGGCGCGGATATCGTTTCGACGGCAGGTAGGTCGAACCACCGTGATGCATCACATCGGCGCTTGGGCTGGGGCGGGGGTAGTTCTGTCCTTGAGCTTGGGCAGATAGTGAAAAAGCAAAGAACGCCATCGCAGAAACCGAGATCAATATTAACCGCATTACTGCCTCCCTGATTTGCCTTCCGCACGTTACCTTATTCGCTGTCTAATCAGAATAGCAAGCCCTCGAAATCTACTCCCGATCTCGTGGCCCACTCAATTGCTTCGGCGATATTCATGAAATCAGACGATCTTGCTCGGGCCGTAAATCGATCTTGTTCGATCCCGGATGCGGCGACACACTCGCGCCCGGATATCGGGAAGCGGGGTTGTGCTCAACAGGAACCACCAGAACCTCCCCGGATTGTGCTGATGGCTTAAGACTCGAGGTTGGCTGGGCGAATGAGCAAGTCGGAGCGAATGGTCTCAGAGATCGAGGAAATGCTCGCCGTCCGGCTGCGTCCGCGCCATCCCGACGTCGATCGTGTCGGCATCGAGTGCGGCCCGCGAGGCTGGACATCTCGGGAGGTGAGCCTCGTCAAGTCCGCCAAGACGGCGACCCGCGTGAAAAAAGAAGAATTACTTGCGGAGGCCAACTTCATACTTGCCGAACTCCAGAAACATTTCGAGATCGTTGATCGGTAGTTTCCAATCAAGCTCCGCTCCACCGCGAGTCCCGCCAAGCGGCCGCACACGCGTCGATGGGCGGCCACACCGTCGAGAGCGGTCCCCCGTGGATCTTTTCCGTCGCGACGCCTGTCACCGAGGGAACAGGTGTCCTGGCCTCATTTTGATATTCGAGATGATGTCGCCTGGACGAAGGTCCGGCAATCCGCCGGCGAAACAAGACAGCTTCGCATTGCCGGTGCCCCGGGGTCAGCAAGGGAGAGATCGTCATGCATGGAACGTTTCCTCAGAAGCTCCCGCAGAGAATGCCGCTCCGAGAAGCCATCCGTCCCTGGACGACCCTCGGCACGTCCGTCGCTCTCGCCTCGATTCCGCTCGTGCTGGCGACAGCGGTGGCGATATTGCGCTTCGGAAGCAAGGTCTCCCTAGGGAAGATCCTCGCAGTCTTAGTCGCAGCGACAAGCGCAACGCCCATGTGATTGGCGGTCGCGACCTGCTCGTCCTGGTTGCTCCGCGTTTTCGGGGGACACCGTCTGCCTTTCTCTTGAAGCGGTCACTTCTCGCGAAATGTGAGGGATTGCTGGGACAGGGTACCGGCGACAGGACAGTGCTTCTCGGCGCCGGTTTGCTTGGAATCTGGGGAACTGCTGCGTGCTCGGCGTAGATGCTGCACCCGCAGATGTCGCAAGCTTGGGTGCCATCCCGCTGGTTCTAATCGGCAAAGTCATTCTTCCGGGGGATGACCGCAGGCATCGGGGCGGGGTCTTGCACCACGTTTCTCGAGGGGGACTTTGCAGTTGTCGATCCGCTGCTCGTCTTTCCACTTCTCGCCGAGCCGTTCCTTTCCGGTCAGCCGCACCCCATCGGCCATCGACTTCTCCAGGGCGGAATTTGAAGCGAGGCTCGTCTCGTTCGCAGCTTCGGCTCGCACCAGAGCGCTCGCGAACAGACACAGCATAATCGCTTGCGAGGCTACGGGGGGCATGAACGAAGACCGGCGCGCATCAGCATGGAACGATCCACGAATTTGGCGAAGCATGCGCTCCGTTTCTTGCCGTGAAATTCCATGCTCCAGTTCGATGCCCATGCCGCTGCCACGTCGAGTTCTTCGACCGCCCCGGACCTGAGAGCCTCACCGCTCTACGCCGCCCGTCCCGGCCAAGCTCGCAGCATTGCCCTGACATGCCATGCAGCACAGGAGACGTGGCGTGAAAGTGGCGAGCCACGAACGATGATGATCAGAACGATGTCTACGTTATAGGGCGTGGACTCATAAAGCGCGGCCAGCCATAGCCGGATAGATGCGAGTTAAACGAAGGCAGGGTAGTTTCCCGTAAGCCTATCGTAGCGCGTCGCCACACGACGACATTGTTTGAGCCTGTTGAAGAACCGTTCGATCTGGTTGCGAGCGCGATAAAGGTACGGGCTGAAGCAAATCGGATCGCTGCGATTGCTTTTCGGGGGGATGTTGGCCCACGCCCCCTTTTTCATGGCTAGCTCTCTTATCCAGTCGGCGTCATAGCCACGGTCGGCAAGCAGCATTGACCCGGGCTTCAGGCGAGAGAGCAGTTTTTCGGCAAGTCGAACGTCGTGTCCCTCGCCGGGCTCAACGCCAACCGTACAGGCAAACCATTGCTGTCGACCATCGCGTGGATTTTACTCGTCAAGCCGCCGCGTGACCTTCCCATCGATTGGCGCCGATTCCTAGTGATGCAGGCTCCGCGCTGATGCACGCGGACAATCGAGGTGTCGATCATTTGGACAGCGGCATCGTGGGCAGCAGCAAGTGCGTCTATGACGCGACCCCAGACACCAGCCCGCCAACGGACGAAGCGGTTGTAGCATGTGGTGTACGGACCAAACATCTTCGACAGATCACGCCAAGGTGCTCCAGAGCGCAAGACCCAGAAGATGCCATTGAGGACGCGACGGTCGTTAATCCGAGGAACGCCACGCGGCTTGTTCGGCAGCATGGGCTGATGGCAATCCATTCATAATCGGCGAGTTCGCAGCGCATGATTGGAGCCCCAGTTTGGAAGCTTGAATCACAGGGGTCTGGCCAGACGCAACGCTTCCGGGAGGCCCGGTTGAACGCTTACGGGGTAGAAGCGGACATCAGCCAGCCGACATCTCTGCTGAAACCGTCGAAAATGACCATTGCGGAAATTTAATACGCCGTCGAAGTCGTGCTAGTATATGCGCTCCAAATATCAGGAGGGACTCATGCGTAAAGTTGCGTGCTTTGCGCCATTTGGCCTTCTTCTTATTTGCTGTCAGTCAGCCCATGGTCAACTAATGACCAGTCCTAGCGGAGTCTGCCGCCCGTATACCGAACGGACGCAGGAGGTGGGGTGCTGGATACTTGCGAATGATCCGGTCGGTGAGCTTACGGGAACGGAAACATTTTGGCATCTCGATGCCTTTCCAACACGCGAAGCTGCGGAAGCAGCAAAAACGAAACGAAGCAGCATCGTGGATGCACTCGGGAAAACGTGGCTGCTCACCATAGGTGATGCGAGGTGGCAAGCGAATGGCGGAGAGCACGTGACGACAATTGGACCACTGCCCATTACGCCGGGCGCTTACGCGGCCCAATATATGGAAGCGATATTCACTCCGGGCATGACGGCTCCGGCGCACACGCATTCTGGTCCGGAGGCTTGGTATACGGTCGCTGGCG
>JAFAUR010000064.1 GCA_019243205.1 Acidobacteriaceae bacterium
TTTCGCTTGCAGCTGGTCATGTTCTTCGAGGATATCCGCTCCGAGCGGCAGCTTATGGAGGTGGCTGCGGACCGTTTGAGCATCCGCTGGTACCTCGGATACGACCTCCACGAGCCTCTGCCGGACCATTCCAGCCTCACCAAGATCCGCGAGCGCTATGGCCTTGAGATCTTCAGGGGCTTCTTCGAGCGTATAGTCGAGCTGTGCGTGGAGGCAGGCTTGGTGCGTGGGGAGGAGCTTTACTTCGACTCGACCAAGGTCGAGGCAAATGCGGACATCGACAGCCTCGCCTCTAGGTTCCTGGTGGAGACGCACCTGAGCGGGTTGTTCGAGGAGTCCTCGATCCCCGAAGGAGGTCTGAGCGAACCATCGGCAGGTACCGAGCCCGAGACCCTGCCCACTTCCGAGGACGCAGCACTGATCGGCGTAAATGCCGCAAAGAGCGACTGGATCTCCCGTGCGGGCAAGCAGGAGCGATCCTTCAGCTCCGGAGGGCGCCAGAGGACCTCCGATTCGAGGGTTAGCAGGACCGACCCGGACGCCACCCCGATGATCGCGGGCGAAGGAGGAGAGGCGAAGCTCGGCTACCAAACCCATTACGTGGTGGACGGGGGCAAGGCCCGGGTAATCCTCAACGTCCTGGTCACCCCCTCGGAGGTCACCGAGAACCGCCCCATGCTCGACCTGCTCTGGAACACCATCTTCCGCTGGCGCATCAGGCCCCGCCAGGTCACCGGCGACGCCAAGTACGGCACCCGCCAGAACGTGGCGGCCCTGGAGAAGGCCGGCGTCCGGGCGTACGTGGCGATTCCTAACTTCGACTTCCGCGACACCGGCCTCTTCGGCCCCGGCCATTTCCGCTACGACCCCGAAAACGACCGCTACCTCTGTCCGGCCGGCCGGACGTTGCATTCGCAGAGCAAGGACCGCCACAACCTGCGCAAGAGGTACCGGGCGAAGCCCTCGATCTGCAACGCCTGTGAGCTCAAAGCGAAGTGCACCACCAGCGACCATGGACGTATGCTCTACCGGCCGTTCGAGGAGGACTTCTACGACAGAGTGCGCGCTTACCGCGGGACGTTGGCCTACGAGAAAGCCATGCGAAAGCGGAGTGTGTGGGTCGAACCGCTGTTCGCCGAGGCCAAAGAGTGGCACGGGATGAGGAGGTTCCGACTGCGCAGGCTGGAGAAGGTGAACAAAGAGGCTTTGCTGATCGCCTCGGGCCAGAACGTCAAGCGGCTGCTGGCCTTTGGAGGCCGCAGACCGAAGAAGCCGGCTCGGGCGGCAGCCCTACGCCCGCCGGCAGCCCCCGGCTATGAGATCAGGCGAGCTCGAGAGCATCGCTCGAGGCACTCTTGGCAACCAACTAGGGCATTTTTCAACACGCTGGGACGTTTTCGATACACATACAAAAGAGAGCATGCTATAGAGAATAGGTCGCCGCTTTCAGCGTTATCAGAAGTTGTCGTACGCGCGTAACGGTCGACTAGCTTCCTGCTGAGGGCTCTAAACTTTGCCTCTATTCATACTCCTCCTCGGGATCGTTCATGGCTTCGGTCAGCACACCCAGTATGCGCTGCAGCTCTCCCAAATCCTCTTCGCTTACGGCCTCGCGGACGCGACTCTCGAACCTCTCGTGGCGGCTCGAGAACTCGTCGATCATCCGATGCCCCTCTTCCGTCAGGTACATCCTGACGACTCGGTTGTCTTCCGGATCGCGCTCCCTGCGCACCAGACCCTCTTTCTCCAGTGACTTAGCCAGACGCGTGATGCGCGAGGGATCCACCGCGAAACGGTTCCATGCCTCTCCCTGACTGATCCCGTCTTGTCGAGCAAGCATCCTCAGGACGAAGTACTTCCCAGGACTCACCCCAGTATCCCGCTCGAAGGCCTTGAGCATCTTTTTGAAAGCTAGCCCCACCGGCGCGAGTACCAAATCCATATCCTCATTCGCCTCGGTTACCCGTCTTTGCTCTAAACCTTCCACCGTTCCCTCTTCCAAACAGTTGCTGCACAAGGAATCTTCCTACTCGAACGATTATATAAGGGACTACTTGCCCTAGCAATTCTTGCCATATAAAATAAAATTTGTGAGGTTCCTAGTGGGCCTCCTGAGTAAGAGGAGACAGACGAGGCGCGCTAGGGAGATCTCGATGGCTCGGACAAGGCGAACATCCCTGAAAGCACTAGATGCTCGCCGAGCAAGCAGAGGCGTACGGTGCAATCCACCAAACGGAAAGGCAAGGTGGTGTGAGGTATGGCGAACCAACAGCGTGAGCAGCTGTTCGACAGTGAAGATGGAGATGAGATTGGCTCGCAGTCTC
>JAFAUR010000833.1 GCA_019243205.1 Acidobacteriaceae bacterium
TGCCCAGCCCCAATCGCTCCACACGCAGTGCATGATCCGGTTGGTCGTGTGCGTGCGGCACTACGAGTTATGGAATTCCGGCTTTCACCGCATGGGCCAGGGTTCCTATGCCTCCGTGGTGAACGACAGCCGAGCAGTGCGGAAGCACTGCCGGAAACGGAACCCACGCCGCATGCCGGACATGCGCGGGCAACTGGTCAAACACAGGCGTTCGGTGCTTTCCCACAAATAAGGCCCTCACACCAGCGAGCTGCGCCACCTTTATCGAGTCGCTAAAGAACGCATCCAGTTTCGCTTCTGAGCCAGCCGTAAATAGCACAACGGCTCCACTTGCAAGAAACTCGTCCACCTCCGGCGTCAGCGGCGTAGACTGACTTTCATACATAACGAACCCGGTTAGATGCACGTTCGGCGGCCAATCCGGCTGCGGCGCGGCGAACCACTCGGGGAACAGGCCGAGAACCAGTTGCGGCGAATGCAAGTAACTCCGGAACAGACCTGCGATCGGCACCAAACCCAGCTCGCCTCGCAACGAGTTCACCGGTGGCCCGAGTTTCTTGTCAATCACATACTTATCCAGCAACGCCATCAGACCGGCTTTTAGAAAGCGTGGCACCTCTGGCCCCATCGGCATCCTTCCCAAGCGCCCGGAATCAACCAGGCTCCGCAGCAGCGAGGGCTGCACACGCACGGTGGCCATCGGCACGCCGAGTTTGTCCTGCGCAATGCGAGCGCCAAGGCAAACCGGCGACGCCGCCACAATGGTGCTTAGGTTCCGGCGCGCTGCGATCACTTCATACAGCCGCCGCACATTCGGTGCAATCACGCGTTCGGCGATACACGCAAACCCTTTGTTCGGGTCCCAGAGGCGCGGATCGGCAAACAGTTGCTGCGCCTCATCGCGCGTGCCCAAGGGCACGAAACCCAGCCCAGCCGCCCGTGCAGGTTCCTCCAAGATCTCGTTCGCAATCACGGCCGCGGAGTGCCCGCGATGGACCAGGGCTCGTCCCAGGCAAACGACCGGGATTACATCGCCGGCGCTGCCCAACGTCGGTAACAGGAAATCAAACGCCACGGTTCTGACTCCGCTGATCGTACATCTTCGGAAACTGATCCGAACGATCCCAAAACCGTACCTTACCCTCGCTCTCGTGCTGCCGAAGCGACACACCTTTTGGGAAGTCAGGCAATCATCTGATCGTTGGGCGCAAGGCGGCGACCCCTTCTTCTTACCGCATAGACAAAGCCGAGAACGCAAGCGGAACCGGTGAACACGAACGTGGACCGCTCGGGCGCAGCCGACGTGGGCTGGCCGAAATAGTCGATCCCCAGAGCAGAGGTGGCGGAAACGCCAGTGAGCAGATTTCCCTGACTGTCGAAAACTTGAGCCGTCACAGTAATGGGATCGAGGAAATCGAGGTCGACGTGTTCCGATTCCTGGTTGGGGCCGGCCACAACGCCGACAAAGCCGTTGAGATTCATGCGAGTGAACCAATTGAAGGGCTGGCCCGGCGTGAAGAAGATTTGGCCCGAAACGGTGTGGTCGAAATCATCGACGCGACCGATGCCCGGCACAAGAGTACCTACCGGACAGGAGCCGCTGCAGGACCAGAACACGTCGTTGTTGCCGAGAACAGGGGTAAAGCCGAAAGCACCGGTCTCTTCCGAAACGGCATGATTGCCGAGGTTGTTGATGACGTGGCCGTGAAAGCTCCAGGTAAAGATGGCAGAAGCACCGGCAGAAAACGTCACGGTATCCTGCGTCTCGGAATCGAGATTGAATTGCACACCGCCTTCGCCAAGCACGGCTCCTGTGTTGATTGCGTTTTGGAGGTCGATAATAGTTCGGACCCCTCCAGCATTTCCGGCAGCGTTTGAAAAAGCCTGAGACGACATAGATTCGGGGAGCGCGAAACCAGTGACGCTGCGAGCGCCGACGCATGCGAGTGCTGCTTCAGTGCCATCGTTCGTGCTGGCCACCGGGCCAAGACAGGTACTGAAGCTGCTGTTGAACCCGACAGTTGCCAGCTGAAGCGAACCGGCCGAGCAAACGGCGGCAAACGCAGCCCATAGTGAAACAGCGGTAAGAGTAATTTTCATGACTTGCTCCTTTTTTTGACAGTCGTAAATGATGATCGGCGGCGAATTCACGCGGGGCTACGTCGGCCAATTCTGCTTTGCTTTAGCTCAAGCCGTGCAGAAACGTCGAGTCAAATTGCCTTTGAGGACCCGCATCGCGACCTTCGGATGGAATACGCTCGGGGGCGCAGCGAGGAAATTCGATACGCGCAGAAATGCCTCCGCGGCGAATGGATCGCGATGGCCCGCTCGATGAAGCTTCGATATGTACCAATTGATGAAGCGCAGCTTGGCGTTGCGCGGCCCTTTTATCTCCGGCATGCGCAGATCGTTGCCTACCACGATGGTCCACGGCGTGTCGACGATTTTTGCCGCCTTCGCGAAAAATCTGCGCGCGAAATTATGCATGCCTTGGGCGAGCACGTTTCGCAGCTCGATTGCCTGTAGCGCGGCGCACGACATCCCTTGGCCGTAGGCAGGGCTGAAACTCGATATAGCATCACCCACAACCAAATAAGCCTCGGGAAACCTCTCGAGCTTTTCGTAACGGCGGCGAATGCTAGCGGGAAAGCGCGCCACGGCGCCATCGCACAACGGCTCTGCACGGCAAATCACGTCATGAATATAGGGTGCGGGCAGGGTCTTAGCAAACTCGATAAAGCCGTTCAGCTCACTTGTGGGGTAGCCACCGAAATGCGAGTAGAGCGTAACTGTCCAACGATCGTGTTCTTGCGCAATCATGACGCCCCCGCGCTTGCCCTCGGGCGTCTTTGGGATCAGAGCGGCCAGATCGACCTCTAAATCGGATGCGCGCCGCCGGAACAAGCG
>JAFAUR010000881.1 GCA_019243205.1 Acidobacteriaceae bacterium
CAGAACCCACAATAGAGAGCCAAGTAGGCTCGCAGAAATTTAAAATCACCTTGGGCTAGTCCGCGCTTCGGTACGGGCTGCTAATTTGCAACTCAAACCTGAGACATGAAAAGCCCTGATTTTGTTGGCTTTCCTGAATGCGTCAAAATCGCGGTAGGGAAGGCTCTTTCGAGCCTCCCCCCGCATCGATCCGTACGGGCCCAATTCAGGCATACGGCTCTTACCTCAAGTTGGGCTGACAAGGCCCCTGACGTCAAAGCGTTCGCTTGGCCACGGGTGTACCACGCGCGGCGGCGGCAGGTATCGCTTAATGCAGGTTTTCATCTTTTCCCACGAAAGGCGTCGTCGCTGTCCGCGCCTTCTCAGGCGCTTGAACCAGAGGCGACTGACTTCATCGTAGAAAAGCTGCATGGCTCTGAAGTTTCTGGGCACCCCGTAGTAGGCGTAGTGCCCTCTCAACACAGCCGCAAGCCATCGTCCATTGCTGTCGATGGACCCGTTCATGCGTATGCGGAGTTCTTCCTTGATCTGCCGGAGCCGGCCGCGCAAGGGTTTGCGTCTCGTCTGCCTGCCGATGACAAATGATCCGTCCTTCCTTCGCCGGTCGCAGAAATGCGTGAATCCGAGGAAGTCGAACGTCTCCGGTTTGCTTTCGCCCCGTCCCCGTCGGCTTTTGGCAGCAAACCTGCCGAACTCGATCAGGCGGGTCTTGTCGGCGTGCAGACTGAGCGCGAACCCTGCCAGCCTCTCCTTTAGGTCGTGCAGAAAGCGCTCCGCGTCCTGCCGATGCTGGAAGCCGGTGATGCTGTCGTCGGCATAGCGCACAATGATGACATCGCCGGTCGCCTGGCGTCGCCGCCATTGCTCGGCCCAGAGATCGAACACGTAATGAAGGTAGATGTTCGCAAGAAGCGGAGAAATTACCGCTCCCTGCGGGGTTCCTTCATCGGTGTCGATCTTCCGGCTTTCTTCCATCACGCCCGCCTTAAGCCATTTCTGGATCAGGCGGATGATTCTACGGTCGCTGACCCGATGTTCGATGAATCTGATTAACCACTCGTGGCTGATCGTGTCAAAGAACCTCGCGATGTCGGCATCGAGAATCCAATTTACCCTTCGTCGCGTTATCCCGACATGCAGAGCATCCAGCGCTTGATGCTGGCTGCGTCTGGGTCGGAACCCATAGCTGAAACCCAGAAACTCCGCCTCGTAGATTGGCGTGAGAATGGCCACTACCGCTCCCTGGACGAGTTTGTCTTCAAGCGCGGCAATGCCGAGCGGCCGTTGTCGGCCATCCGGTTTCGGTATGTACCTCCGCCGGGATGGCTGCGCCCGGTACGCTCCCGCAGGCACCCGCCGGTGAAGATCAATGAGGTTTTGTTCAAGGTCTTCACTGTAGAGTTGCCATGTCATGCCGTCGATCCCCGGAGCTGCATTCTTCTTCATGTCGAGGAAGACGCAGCGGAGACTGTCAACGGTGATATGGTGCAAAAGCGCTGTCAGTTTCTCCTTCCTGTTTCTGGTTACTGCTTGACGTATGCGCGTCTGCGCCTGTGACACGATGCTCCGGCACTGCGTCCGGTTCGTGCTTTGCAGGCTCGCATTCCTCTTGGTCCCGTCACTTCCCTCCACCGGCTCCGCTGCCGGTTGCCCGGCTTTGTTCGTCGGCTTCGTCGGTACTATTGACGGGTCTGACTCCTCCATTCCGTTCATCATCGGCTCCAGCTGGTGCTTTCCCGATGCGGCCCAATCCACGGCTGTATTGGGCGGAAGTGGAGGTCTCCCGGTTCCCGAGCAGAAGGTTTTTGTACATGCCAAGGTCTCCGACGCCGCGGGTCGGCCCGATCCTCACCATAGCGGTTCGTGGCCGTGTTGCCTTCTGCGGTAAAAAGCGCATGGGCTTCCCGGAGAATAAAATTTCGACGCTCAATCGCTTGGCCTGCACGTTCCCCTGTCAACGCTTCGCGTACGCCCTCGCGGACGGCCACGCATGACTCGGGGCCGATGTGGCTGGTTAGGCCTTCATCGTAACGGACTTTCACCATCTACCTCCTGCCGGTTTCACCGGCGCACTTCTACCTTTTGTGCAACACATACCGAGATCGATTTGAAGCGGCGTTTCGGCGGCGTAGGACGAAATACGAAGGTGTCCGCGTCGCCTGTGGCGATGTCTTCATGGACTCGAAAGTAATCGGCTCAGTGTTTCGATTTTGGTTCTTCGAGGCGGAGGAAGTGAATCTGTCCAAGACCGTCACCGGCGACGATCAGTTTGTGATCATCGGAAAAAGCGCAGCAGATTGCAGAGGCATCGCAGATGAACGTGGCAAGTAACGCTCCGCTGGCTAGTTCCCACACCTTCAGCAGGTTGTCAGCCGACGCGGAGACCGCCAGCCGCCCGTCCGCACTCACCGCTACGGCATAGACAGAACTAGAGCGGACTTTGAAGGTGCGCAGTTCACGAGAGTGGCCTTGGAGGGTGCGCAGTTCGCGTCTGCTGGCCAGTTCCCACACCTTCAGCGTACGGTCCATAGAGGCGGAGACCGCCAGCCGCCCGTCCGCACTCACCGCTACGCCATTGACCGTATCAGAGTGGCCTTGGAGGGTGCGCAGTTCGCGTCCGCTCTCCACGTCCCACACCTTCAGCGTGTAGTCCTCCGACGCGGAGACCGCCAGTTGCCCGTCCGCACTCACCGCTACGCCATTGACCGGAGAGTGGCCTTGGAGGGTGCGCAGTTCGCGTCCGCTGGCCAGCTCCCATACTTTCAGCGTGTTGTCAGCCGACGCGGAGACCGCCAGCCGCCCGTCCGCACTCACTGCCACGCCATAGACAGAACTAGAGTGGCCTTGGAGGGTGCGTACCAGCGCAGTTCCCGGAGGGTGAAGCGCTGGTTGTAGTGCCCGCAGCCAGGGTATTCGTGTGCCCTCAGCAATCCGTTTGGTGAATTCTTCAATGGCGGGCATTTCGTGGTACGGCAGCAGCCGTCCCACCATCTGTGAAGCGAACTGACCCGGATCTCTGGCAATCACGTTGGACGACAGCCGCAGTGCTCCATGAATCAGCTCAAGCGCTTCCTTGTCCGGATACTGGGCACGAACGTAGTCGAGTTGCAGATCGTGCAGGCGGATACTATCGCCTGCATCGTCAGGTTGCGCCAGCGAGCGGTCCACAATTTGCCGACTGCTTCGGCGTGTCTCCGCCTCGCTCACGTTCCACAACGTTTGCAGAATGGGCAGCGGTGCAACCATGTCCTCCAGCAGCACCGCCAAAGCTTTGTACCGTTCCTGCAGCTCCGGCTTGAGCGACTGGAAACTCACCTCCACGGCTTTAAAGAAGCTCTGCTGACCCTCGGGAAGCTGGTCCTCGATAGCCGATAGGTCGGCTCCGCGCAGCAGGTCGAGCGTGTCACTCCAAAACTTTGCATTCGCGCTACGCAGCATGGCGCCGACGACCGAAAGCGCCAGTGGTAGCCGCCCGCACTCGGCGATAACTTCGTTCGCAACCGCCGGCATTTTGGCGACGGCGATATTTGCCCACGACGCCAGCAGTTCGCGCGATTGCGCAATATCCAGCAACTCAATCTGATGCTCACGTGCGCTGACAAATCTGCCAATGGCAGCGTCGCGCGTGGTGAACAGAAAACGGGAGCGCGGCGACTCGGCCAGCAGCGGCTCAATATCGGTTTTGCTCCACACGTCATCCACTACGATCAATGCTGCCTTGTTGGCGATGGTGGTTCGATACTGATTCTCGCAGGCCAGAGCATTCTCATAGCGGCTGAGGTCGTCACCCAGTGCCTTGGCCACCTCGCGCATCTTCTCGATGAAGTCGCGCTTCCTTTCCTTGCCGGCGGTGATCCAGACGATGCCGTCGGGGAAAGCACGCTGCACTACTTGGTCCTCGGTGAGGGCCTTGGCCAGCACTGTTTTGCCGATGCCGCCCATGCCGGCCAGCGCGGTGAGGGCGATGGGTTGGCGCTGGTCTTCGGCAAACAGCGCGTCGCGCAGCGCGTGCAAGGCTTCGGGCCGCTCCAGGTAATTGGCTACGCTAGGCGGCGCGGTGAGATAGGTGACCGGGGTTTTACGGTAGGTTTCTGGTAGGGTTGCGGTGGCGTCGCCACGGATATCAGCCAGGAGTTCGCCAAAACGCACGGCGTAGTTGGCGTCGTTGGAAAAGTCGCGATATTGCCGGGCATAGAGGTACAGTGGCCGCTCGGCGTCCCTCACGGCCAGCACGGGAATGACGCGGGTGCCCTTATCGAG
>JAFAUR010001067.1 GCA_019243205.1 Acidobacteriaceae bacterium
TGTACTTGCGCTTGAGATAGCTCATGATCGCGTCGTCCATCTCGTTGCCTGCGACACGTACGGAGCGCGAGTATACGATTCCCGAAAGCGATATCACAGCCACGTCGGTTGTTCCACCGCCAATGTCAACCACCATGTTGCCCGAAGGCTCAGTTATAGGAAGCCCCGCGCCGATGGCCGCCACCATCGCTTGTTCCACCAGGTGAACTTCGCTCGCTTTTGCCCGATAAGCCGACTCGCTGACGGCGCGCTTCTCTACCTGGGTTATTTCGCTGGGAACGCCGATAACGATCCTGGGATGAACCAGCATCTTGCGGCCGTGCGCCTTCTGAATGAAGTAATTCAGCATGCGCTCGGTGACTTTGAAGTCGGCGATCACACCATCTTTCATCGGCCGAATGGCGACGATGTTACCCGGTGTGCGGCCCACCATCTCTTTTGCCTCTTTGCCGACAGCTTCTATTTCGCCGTTGTTCTTGTTGATGGCGACGATCGAAGGCTCATTAACGACGATTCCCTTACCCTTTGCGAACACCAACGTGTTCGCAGTCCCGAGATCAATCGCAAGATCGGACGAGATCAGGCTGAAAACGGACCTAAAATTCATGTAAAAACTGACTGGCTGCCCCGGAGAACCCTCAGAGTAACATAGGTTTTAATCATTCGAGCTCTGTCGGAGCGCCTGAATCCTTTCAGACAATGGTTGTGTTTAGATGCAAGTAACGCGCCGCGACTTCGTTTGGCTGTCGGCGTTCGCTCTCGCGAGCAGTTGTAGTTCCCGGAAGCAATCGGGCTTTCCTGGTTACGCATTGATCGCGACGTCAGGCGACAAGAGCCTCGCGGCCGTGGATCTGGCCAACTTCCAAACGCTGAGCCCGATACCTCTCGATTCAGAGCCATCGGCGGTCTTGCCGGGTGGACCGGGAGGCACGGTCTACGTGCTTACACCGAAAACCGGGAACGTTCACGCCATCAGCTCCGGGTTGAAGCATCTGGGGCAAAGCAAGCTTTCCGAAGAACTTATCAGCATGGTGCTGTCTGGAAGTGGAAAATCGCTGCTTGCCATCTCACCGCAACATCTGATTGAAACCGACACGCGAACCCTGCATGTGCTTCGGCGAGTCCCTTTGCCGTCGACGCCAAGTTACTTGACCGCGTGGGGCGATTATGTGGCTATCTCGCTAGCACGGGCGGGCATCGTACAACTGATCCAGCTTCGGACCGGGAAAACCTGGAGCGTGCAACTGGGAGGTCCGCTCGGAAGCCTGAAATTCCGAGATGATGGAAAGCTTCTGGTGGCAGCCAATCTGGGGAACCGCGAATTAGCTGCGCTCACGGTTCCGGAGCTGCAGGTGGTTGCAACCCTACCGCTCGCTATGGAACCGCGCAATTTGTGCGCAAACAGCGATGGCGGCCAGCTTTTCGTTTCGGGGGACGGAATGGATGGAGTTGCCATTGTATTTCCCTACCGGATCCTCGAAATCGATCAGACGGTCCTGGCAGGACGCGACCCGGGCGTGATGGCCGCTTCGGCTAGTCCGGACCTCCTCTTTGTCGGCAGCGACAGTGGAACGGATGTCTGCATTCTTAACATTGATACGCGAAAGGTGGTTGGTATCGTCGACGTAGGGCAGCGGCCGACTTTCATCACAATCACGCCGGACAACCAGTTCGCACTCATTCTGAACGAAGCTTCGGACGACATGGCGGTCGTGCGTGTTTCTACCATTCGACTGAACCCTGCCATTGTGATCAGCAAATCGGGAGCTTCGCTCTTCACCATGCTTTCGGTCGGCACAAAACCCGTACACGCGGCGGTTATTCCGAAAGTGGCCTAGAATCCGCTACCGAACACAGGAAGGCCTGAGTAACGGCCAAAGCTGAGACGATCGCGGTTTCAGCCCTTAGAATCATCGCTCCCAGCGAGCAGCGGACCCAGCCGCTTTCGACCCCAGCAGACCGCTCCGCTTCAGTCCATCCGCCTTCGGGACCAAAAATAAGCGAAACAGACCGAGCGGGCCGGGGCGAATCTCGCAGCGTATTTAGAACGGGGGTGAGCCCCGGGGATTCGTCCAGCATTAGGCGGACCCTTGCGGGCGAGGCGAGCGCACTGGCAAAATCCACAGTCGCGCTAATCTCGGGCAGGTGAGCACGGCGGGACTGCTGGCTAGCCTCAAGAGCGATGCGCTCCCATCTCGTTCTTCGCTTTAGGGAAGCTTGAAGAAGGCCGCGTTCCGACCGTACTGCCTCGAACGGCTGAATTGCCGTTACTCCAAGTTCAGTAGCCTTCTCTATCATCCATTCGAAGCTGTCGAATTTAAAAAGCGCGGGTAGAATCGTAACTCCGGCGCCTACCTCCGGCATCGGAAGCGTCTCAAGGACTTGGAATTGCACAAATGACTTGCGCGCTGCGATCACCTCCGCCAGATACACCTGACTGTTGTCTGAAATTTCAAATACCTGACCGGCTTCGACTCGCAGTACCCTGACCAAATGCTCGGCCTCGGCTCCCGCTAGCTCAGCTGTACCGCGGCGCACTTCGGGAACAAAGAAACGACGCCTCGCCATGTCGGTAATTGTCTCGAACGAGTACTCCGAATGAGTGTGTTGTGAAAAAACGCGTATGGATTTTGCGTCCCGAAACCTCAAACAGGCGGGGACCAGCCCTTCGCGCGTTTGAACTCATCGGAGAAGGCGAGAGGATTCGTTAGGAGCGAAGTCCCCAACTTGGAGGGCAAACGATGATTGATCCAAAACTGAATGAGCTGCCGGTCGAAGGCGCTAACAGGCGGTCTGCGAGCGCAAGCACCGTTGAGGAAGAGGACTTGGAACGCCGGAGGCGTAGCCAGGCTGGTCTGAGCATAAATGACACGATCGCCGGGCAGGCGAACATGTCCGTAGGTGGCCGGGGAGTCGTCACGTCCGGTACGGAGACAGGGGCGGGTGCCGGCGCAGGCACGACCATGAGCACGCCGGTGCCCTCCGGCCAATCGCCGGCGCCTACAATCGTTTCCGGGGCGCGAGGTTCCGGGACGACAGAACTGGGTACCACCTATGTTCAATCGGAGGCCGCTACCCTGCCTTCTACCGGCCTAGCGGACGCAGGGGAGCCGACCGAGGATCAGATCGCGGCGCGCGCCTACACTTGCTGGTATGAACGGGGATGTCCCACCGGCTCTCCCGAAGTGGACTGGCACCGTGCGGTGGAAGAAATCAGACGCGAGCGGCAGGCCAAAACGCACGCCCGAGCAGCTTCAGTCTAAGAGCAGCGAGCAGGAAGCGGTCTTCCGGAGCCAGCTCGGCGTCCTCTTGGAAATACGCAAGCGCAGGCGGAAGACCGCTTTTTGCAGAAAATTAAACATAATTCCAGCAATTTCACTTAAGAAGTAATTAATTCAGTTGTTGCGCCCGTTCTTCCAGATCCTGGGAAAACATCAGCACGGTTCGTTCGTTCCAGTCTACTTCCACCAGCCTGCTGTCCATCCGGCTGTAGCTTCGAACAGATACGACCGTACCCGCGGGCACGTACAAACACTCTCGCCGCCCTCCGTGAGAAGAGTGCACCGAGAGAATATCCTCCTGAACGCAGTACAGATTACCTGGCATGAAATTCCTCTCTCTAGCAAGCAGCGGCTTTGGCGGCCAGCTTTTCGGAACCTCGAATGGGTTTCCGCAGACGTTTTGCGGTAAAAGCCTCCAATTTTTGCTTGCTACGACTCTTATGCAGCCGAAATTGAGTTTCAGTAAGGTTCATCTCGCGGCAAATTACCTCCTGCGATTCGCCTTTAAGATAGAAGCGCGTGAGGATCTCCTGTTCCCGCGGCTTGAGGCTTTTTAATCCTTCGCGCAGAATCTTCGCTCGTTCCTGTACTTCGAGGAGCCGTTCGGGGTCATTGCGATCGTCAGGCCTGGTCTGGACCAGAGTATCGAAGACCTCGCTGTTCCCGCCATGGCGCTCCGATTCGAGCTTTTTGTTCCAGGCTGCACGCTTCAAAACGATGTTTAGGTATCCGGGCAATGCCGCGGAAGTTTTGAGTTGACTGGCCTTGATCTGGCGACAAACGGTGAGGATTGTGTCGTGGGTGCAATCATCCGCGTATTCTGGACAGTAGCGGTTAGCGAGGAATCGCAATCCCCGGCAGAAGTTTGAATAGAGGAGCTCTTCGCCGCGCGAATCCCCTGCCATAATGAGGCTAACAATCGTTTCACACAGCTCGGAATTGGCAGTCGCCCCTGGCTCAGCACTGTTCATAGGTTCCTCCGAACGCTCGCGTCAACGCACGACCCGCAGCATTTTATGAAGCAGGCAAGCAACGACTCCTGCTGCGAAAATTCTAGGCTTGTAGAATTAAGTACAAAATACCAGATTTTCCCGAGTGAGTATAGGATTTTTTACCGAAATCAAATTTGGATAGGAAAAAACTTCCACTTTCCATGGCTTTGTCAGAGCCAAATTGTGAAGTAAGTGTTTGAAAAGCCGAGAATTAATATCGTGGATCGTGCGACGAAAAATTGTGAGATTTTTTCAGGAGGCACTTAGCGAAAGCCCGCGAACTCCTACCAAAGGGCAATCAGTTTCCACCACCAGATGCCAACGCCGAGCCAGATCACTAGGTTGAGGATCGAAATCAGGAAGCCCAGGCGCCACCATTCACCTTGCGAAACGTATCGTGACCCGAAGTAGACGGGCGCTGAGCCTGTTCCGTAATGCGTGAGCCCCGCATTCAGGTTGGAAAAGAAGGCGAGGGGTAGAGCTGCAATCAAAGGTGGCACGCCACCCGCGATGGCCGCCGCGAGAAAACCCGGGTAGAGCGCGGTGACATGCGCCGTCATACTGGCAAAGCTGTAATGGATGTAAACGTACGCGACGACAACCATGACGAGTACGGCAATCCAGTTCCAACCATGAGTGTGCGCGAACAGTGCGTCCGAGTAGTGCTTGATGACTCCCTGGCTTGTCAGCGCTTCAGACATCATCACCAGAGGTGCAAACCAGAGCAGGGCATCGAAAGCTTTTTGTTCACTCAGGAGATCGTTCCAGCTCATAACACCAGTCAGCAAAATCGCGCAGACGCCTGTCAAAGCGACGAAAGTATTCGGAACGCCGTGCCATGGCGAGGTGACCCATCCGGCCATGACGCACACCATGATGATGACAAGACGGCGTTCAACGGATTTGAGCGGCCCCATTTTGTCGAGTTCCCTACGCGCGAGCACGCGGGCGGAATCCGTGTTTTGAATTTCCGGTTTGAACAGCCGATAGATGATGTAAGGAACGATGAGCAGCGTGAGAAGCCCCGGGATGCAGGAGGCGGCGAACCAGCGTGTCCACGTGAGGTCTACTTTTCCAATCGAACGTGCAAATTCTGCGATGAGCGGGTTCGCTGCCATCCCCGTCAGGAAGATCGCAGAAGCCGTGTAAGTGGTGTGAAATGCGGTCAGGATGAGGAATTTCCCCATCCGGCGCGCGGTTGGCCCAGGGTGCGAGTCAAAATCCTGCGCAACGCTCAACGTGATAGGAAATACGATACCGCCCCCACGCGCGGTGTCACTAGGGACAAAGGGCGCGAGCACAAGGTCCGCTGCAGCGATGGCGTATCCGAGTGTCAGAGGGCTGCGGGCAAAGCGCTGGATGAACATATAGCCGACACGATGGCCAAAGCCGGTATGCGAAACGGCCCGGGCAAAAAGAAAAGCCGTAAAAATGAGCCATACGGTGACATTACTGAACCCGCTTAACACTTGTTCAGGCGAAAGTGTGCGAGTCAGCGCAAGAACCGTCATAGCCAGAATCACGCTGACGCCCATGGGCACCGGCCTTGCAACCAGCGCGATGATCGTCGCCAGAAAGACCCCAAGCAGCCGGCCGCCGTGAACAGACACGCCGGGCGGAGTGTAGAGGAACAGGGCGAGAGCGGGCGCAAGTACAATCGTCCAGCGCCATGCCATTCCAAAGTGCAGCCTGGCAGCGAGAGTTTTTTCCGGAGGCGCGGTCGCTTGCATAGAGTCGTTGGTTCGGTGCAACCTCAGCGAATGATACCTTTCCGCACCGCGTAAAGAATCAGTTCGGGTATGCTGTGGACGTTTAACTTGTTCATCAGATTGCCGCGGTGAGTGTCCACCGTGTGAGGGCTGACGCCTAGCAGAGTCGCAATTTCTTTGGTCGACTTCAACTCGGCCACCAGTTGCAGGAGCTCCCGCTCGCGCGCGGTGAGCAAATCATAAGGATCAACGGAACCGCGCTGCTGGATCTGCCGGATATAGTCGTCGGCCAGCACTCTGCTTACGGCAGGACTGAAAAACGCCTTACCGGAATGAATTGCCCGTACGGCTTGGATGAGATCGGCTTCGGCCGAATCTTTGAGGAGATATCCCCTCGCACCTGCCTTCAAGGAACGGAGAATGTACGATTCGTCTGCATGCATGCTCAGGATAAGAACGGCGGCGTTGGGGGATTCGGCCGAAATCCTCTGAGCCGCTTCGATGCCGTTGAGCAGAGGCATAGCGATATCCATAATGACGACATCGGGAGCCAGGCGCCGTGTGACGGCAAGCGCCTCCCGTCCGTCATTCGCCTCGCCTACAACGGTAAGGTCGGGCTGGCGCTCGAGAAGGAGCCGGAGCCCATTTCTCATGATGGTGTGATCGTCTGCGAGAACGATGCGTACCGGCATCAGCTCGCCCTCATCGCAAAAGCGTGAAGAGGGAGGCGGACGACGACAGCGGTTCCGCCTCCGGGCTTCGACTCCACCCTGAAAGCGCCCCCAAGATGCCGGACGCGCTCCTCCATGCCGAGCAAACCTACGCCCTTTTCGCGATCCGGCGTGAAACCCCGACCGTCGTCTTGGACAACGAGAAGCAGCTCATGCGGGGGCTCCTCGCTCAATTGGACGTTTACGTTTCTTGCGGCGGCATGTCGCGCCACGTTATGCAAGGCTTCCTGGACGACTCGATAGATGCAAGTCTTCTGATCGTCCGAAAGGGAGTCTTCGAGCCGGTCATCCGCCGACACCTGGACAGAAAGATTCCTGGTACGCGCTACTTCGCGGGCCTGCCAGTGAAGCGCCGGCAAAAGCCCGAGGTCATCGAGCATAGAAGGACGAAGGAGGAGAGATAGGTCTCGCAATTCGGACAAAGTGCGTTCGGCAAGCAAACGCAATTCACGAAGCTGAGACAATGCCGAAGCGTTTCCTTCCGGCGAAAGCGTTGCGGCCACGTTCCCGATCCCCAATAGAAGGCCCGAGACGGATTGTCCTACTTCGTCGTGCAACTCGCGCGCAATCGCGCGTCGCTCGGATTCCTGGATCTGTAACAGCCGCGCCGAAAGGTCGCGCAGGTCGCCACGCGCCCTCAGCACTTCCCGCAGCCGCATCGAGGAGAGCTTTTCCGATCGCAACAGACGTTGAAAGCTGATTCCAGCGACCACAGAACCGCAGCAGAGTGAAAGGATCAAGAAGACAACCAGCAGTCGCTCGAAGCTTTCAAATAACGTTTTTACCTGGCGGTCACCGGCTTCGAGCTGTTTTTGATTCAGGCTGCTTAGCTGATCAGTGAGCTGCACGATGACGGTCCGCTGCGGAAGCAGAGACTCTCTAACGAACGAGTAGCCGAATTCCCGCCGCTCCGCGGGATTCCAATGCAGAGCCGGGCTTAAAGATTCGAAGTAGCGATGCAATTCGGCGGTAAACCGCTGAAATGCGTCCCTCTCTTCGGGAAGAAGGATCTTCGCATAAGCGGAAGTGTTCACTTCGATGCGCCGTTGCGCATGATCGAAATCGGCCAGGTGATTTTGCGCAAGTTTCGGATCCGGGTCCAAAAGCAAATCCCGGACATATGTCCCTGAAAGATAAATATCGGAGCGAAGCTGCTCTAAGATCCTGTCCCGCATCACATATTCCCGGCGAATCTCTTCATTTCGGGACTGAATCGTGCGGACGGCGGAGATCCCGTTCAGCCCGGCAAAAGCGAGCAGCAGAAGCAGTCCCCCGAACCCGATCAGAAGAAGCCTGCGGGTTTGGCTTTCTCCATCAGCTTTCATACATCCTCGCGGCCGCCCAAAGACGGCTCGCAGGTCCATCTTGACATGCGACCTTTTCATTTACCTCGCGGCTCCAAGGGCGGCCAATTCGAACATTTC
>JAFAUR010001075.1 GCA_019243205.1 Acidobacteriaceae bacterium
GTACTCGCCACGCTGCTGAAACGAAAGTTGATCGCGCCGGCGGGCTACAAGCCGGAAGGACGCGCGCTGCGGTATAAGACGACACCGCAGTTCCTGCGCGATTTTGGGCTGAAAGATCTCAACGACCTACCGGCATTGCCCGAGTTTGCCGAGCTTCGACGAATGTACGAAGGAATCGATTCGTCCTCGTGACCAACTAGCCCGGATATCTCACGAATAGGTGGCAAAGAGCCGCCGAATCTGGCATAAACATTTGTGGAAGCAGATGTTTAGGGGCGCAGAGGAGACGGCTCTTGCTATGACAGAGTGTACCCAATCGAGTTTCGAGTTTTCAGGGGCGTGGTCGCGGGCGGTGGTGGCGCGTTTCGATGGAGGGAAGATCACTTCGGATGGCGGCGGTCTGCTGCTGAGAGAGGTGGACCGGCGCATCGGGTTGTTAGGCCGCCTGAGCAAGGGTTTTCTCGAGGGTCGTGAGCAGAGCCGGGTGCGGCACAGCGTGCGGGAGATGGTCTCTCAGCGAGTCTACGCGGCTGGCGCTGGGTTACGAGGATCTGAACGATCATGAGCAATTGCGCGAAGATCCGCTGCTGATGCTGCTGGCCGGAAGCGCAGATGCCGAAAGCCGGCTGGCGGGAAAAAGCACACTGAATCGTCTGGAGTTGGCCGGGGAAACGGGCCAAGAAGACCGCTACAAGAAGGTGCACTATGATGCGGAAGCGATCGACCGCGTGCTGGTACAAGTCTTTCTGGAAGCACCTACGCAGCCGCCACAGGAAATTGTGATCGATCTGGATACCACGGATCTGCCGTTGCACGGCCACCAAGAGCAGCGCTTCTTTCACGGCTTTTATTACCACTACTGTTACCTGCCGCTGTACATCGTTTGCGGCGAACACTTATTGGGAGTGCGGCTGCGGCCCGCCAACGAGCGATGCCAGCACTGGTGCGCTCGACGAGATAGAGCGTATCGTCAAACAGATCCGGCAGAGTTGGCCGCAGGTGAAAATCATTCCGCGCGCCGATTCCGGTTTCTGCCGCGAGTCGCTGATGAGCTGGTGTGAAGCCAAGAAGGTCGAGTATGTTTTCGGCTTTGCGCGCCATGAGCGCTTGCGGCGCATTATCGATCCGCAAATGCAGGAAGCGGCGGCACTACATCGCGAGAGCGGTCAGGCAGCGCGTGTCTTTACCGAGTTCGCTTACCAAACCCATGATAGTTGGAGCCGGCCGCGACGTTTGGTCGCCAAGGCCGAGCAGATCGAAGGCAAAGAAAATCCACGTTATGTGGTCACCTCGCTGGAGGAGTGGAACTGGCCCGCGCGCAAGCTCTATGAAGAACTGTACTGCGCTCGCGGCGACATGGAGAACCGCATTAAGGAACAGTATTCGTTGTTCGCGGGTCGGGTTAGCGCGGCCACGCTGCGAGCCAATCAACTAGGTTCTGTATCTCTCGGCGGCCGCCTATGTGCTGATGAGTGCCTTTCGCCGGCTCGCGCTTGCGGGCACAGCCTGGGCGCGGGCACAATGCGAGACCATCCGTTCCCAGTTGCTCCGCATCGGCGCTCAGGTGCGCATCACGGCGCGCAAGGTCTGGATCTCTATCGCCAGCAGCTATCCGCACTGGCGTGTCTTCGCTCAAGCCCATCAACCGTTGCGCTGCTGAACCCAAGAAGCAACATCGTTCTTTGACAATCTTGCGTTCTCAACCGGCAGTTCGATGGCGGAGCTTGCCCCAAAACGCGTTTTTCCTGGGTTGTGGCCCAATCTCCAGATCGCCCAGCTCTGTGATTTGATGCTGTCAACCCAATTCAGCTTTAAACCATGACTCGGTAGAGTCGAGGAACGGCGCGGTACGAGGCCGACTGGCAGTCGTCCGTTTCCGCTCCCCGCTCATCAAACCGGACGTGCCGATTGCCGGCATCCGGCTTTCCGACTGGTTTCATCTCGAAGCACACGGCGGAGGGCCAAGGTGGATCTGCCGGAGCCGCAAAACGCCCAGCTCGTCGAAGACCACAGTATCCGAGAATCGGCGGGTGCCTCGCGATTTCACCCCATGGCGCCTCGTCAGAAAATCCCTCACGCGCTGATAGACATGATGGTCGACCGCTCGATAGGCCAGCAGTCGAGTCCCGTAGCTGAAATACGACGACCATCCTCGCAACATCTGATTCAGACGATCGCGCACCTCCTCCCAGGTCCCCACATTACTGGGCCTCAGCAGGTCTCCCACTTTCTGCTTGACCCGCAGCACACTCTTCTTCGACGGACTCGCTCCCAGATACCAGTGACCATCTTTCCGATAACGATGTGGCCCAAACGTGTATCCCAGAAAGTCAAATCGCTCTTTGCGCGCCTGCTTGATGCTGGTCTTCGCTTCGTTCAGAGTCAGCCCAATCCGCGTCATTACATTCCGCGTCCAATCCAGCGCCCCTGCCGCATACCCGCGGCTGAGAATCACAAAATCGTCGGCGTAGTTAATAACCCGAGCTTGAAATGCTTCACTCCGTCCGGTGATTCGCCAAAACTTCAGAAAGCGGTTCATATACAGGTTCGCGAGCATGGGGCTGGCCACACCACCTTGCGGAGTTCCGCAGGTACTGCTTTTGCCTCCCGTCATGCGCTTGTTCCCGCGCTCGTCCCGCTCTTCAATCGGGACCTTCAGCCACATCTTCATCAGATGCAGCACGTCCCGATCCACGATCCGCCGGGCCACACATTGCAGCAGTTCCCGATGCGGAATCGTATCGAAGTATTTGGACAAATCGGCGTCGACTACATCGGTGTAGCCTTCGCAAAGCAACGTATGCACTCTCTGGATCGCGTCTTGCGCGCTCCGCTTCGGTCGATAGCCATAGGCGCCCGGATCGAAATCCGCTTCAAAGATCGGCTCCAGAATCAGCTTGGCGGCAGTCTGCACCACCCGGTCCCGAATCGTCGGTATTCCGAGCGGCCTTTCCCGCCTCCGGGCTTCGGGATCATCACCCGTCGCACCGGTTGTGGTTTGTATGTCTTCGCGCGAAGCTCTTTCCCAATGCTATCCAGCCATTCCATCAGCCCCTGCGACTCGATCTGCTCGAATGTCTGCTCATCCACCCCCGGCGCGCCTTTGTTGGCCTTCGCCAGCTCGTAAGCATGAGCGAGAACGTCCTCGCGATAGATCTTGTCGTAGAGCAAATAGAAACGGTAGTTCGGCTCTGCCTTCGCTTTCAGATACAGCTTTCTCTGCAGCATCCGGATCTTACTTGGTGTTTCCAGGCTCATCGCCAATCACCTCACCTTTGCTCCTTCCAAAGCACACCAGAAGTAAGGGTCCTTTCCTCCACCGGCATTACCCGGCTTCCTCGGTCATATGACCCCCTCCGACTTCCGCTCTGGCCACCATCCTTACGACGGTTTGGAGTTGCGACCTCCACCACAAGCGGATCTCCCCCAATTACCCAAACCACCTTCTGGACATGCCGTGCTCACTACCCCGGCGGATCGGAACAGGTGCTTGTCGGTTTCTTCCCTGCCCGCGCGGCCTTCCCCCAATCTCAGCGGGGTCGGCATCCACGACTTCACTTTCGAGGCCTGCTCAAGCTTCACTCGCGTTACGGCCTGTCCAGTTGCTCACCGACCAAAGTCGGCTTTGTCACAAGGCTTCGATCCGATTAGTTACCCAATCGAACCGCTTGTCAGCTACCACGTCTTACCCGACAACTACATGGGTGGGACTTTCACCCATCGGTGATCTGCGCCTTTGGGGCGCACTGAGATATCCGGGCTAGCACTCCGGTCAACCCCGGCGGGAACGCCAGCAGGATGATGAATGGATCGATGAACGATCGAAACTGGGCAACGAGGATGAGATACAGCAACAGCACGGAGAGCGTGAGTCCCAGGGCGAAGCTCCTGAAGGATGCGCGCATGCACGCGACCATTCCCCTGACGGTCACGTCGATGCCGGTCGGAAGGTTCGTGCGACTAATTAAGTTATTCACCTGATCTGCGATCGACCCGAGGCCTTCGCCTAGCGGACGCACGTAGATGTCCAGAACGCGGCGGATCTGGTAATGATCAACCTCCGTAGGAGCTTCAAGCCGGCTGATACTACTGGCCATGTCCAGACGCGTCGGACGTTTCACGTCGGCTCCGTGTAGCGGGATCGAACGCAGGTCGATCAAACTTTTGATCTGCTGCTCGGGATACTGGACATTCAGGAAGTACTTGTTATTGTTTTTGGGATAATCCAGACATTCGGCGCAACCATCTGATGTCGAGGTCAGAGCGGTAATGACATTCTGGACCACCTCCTTTTCGGTAAGTCCGAGTTCGCCCGCGCGCGTGCCGTCGATATTCAGCCGAGAGCCGGATAGTCGAGGTCTTGCGGAATATAGGTGTCGGCAACTCCCCGGAGCTGCCGGATCTGCTGCGCCAAATCGAGCGTGGTGCGATAACTTGCCTGCAAATCCGTGCCGCCCACTTGCACATCGATCGGCGCAGCAAGCCCAAGATTCAGCACTGCGTCTACCAGACTCCCGGATGAGAAGTACGCGGCCCGTTCCGGCACTTCCTGCTGCATGCGCGCTTTCACTCGCGACATATATTCATAGCTGTCCACGCTGTTACCAGGAAGCTGGACAGACGCTCGGGCGCTTTTACTTCCCTGGCTCGTCGGTCAACTACATCGCTTCCGCCATGCGCAAATCGCACGATCTGATCGGGCCCGATGGCGGCGTCAATATTTTCCCGGGCGGGACGCACCAATCCGATTACTCCGTCTTCGACGACATTCTGAACAGCATCAATCTGTACGCTTGGCGCGAGCTCGCCTGGGACGTGAACGCCGACATTCAAAAGATCTGGATGGATTGGGCTACGCCCATTTACGGAGCGCAGGCTGCGCCGCATATTGTCAAGGCGCTGCAACTGTCCGAGGACGCAGTCAATAAGACATTTTCGCCGCTTGGAATGGGCAGCAGCACAAATTCGGATTTCGCAGGCAACATCGACCGGAAAGAGACGTTACTCAAATACACGAATCGCTACTATCTGCCGGAATACGCGAAGTATCTCGAGCCTACAAAAGAAAACATTCAGCTCGTCGTCGAAGAAAAAGCTAAGTGCCTCACTGAAATCGATGAGCTGTTCGCAGACTTGGAGAAAGCGCGGCCGTATCTTACTAAACAACAGGCCGACGAACTTACAACACGCTTCACCTGGTTCAGGGAGTTTGCGATCTGTGCGCGCTACATCGACGAAAGTTTATGGCGGTATCGTTACCTGCGCGGTCTCAACGAGAAGCTGACAACCGATCCCGAGCAACTGCGGTACCTTGCCGAGGCCGTCGATGCAGTCGATCAACACCAGGCCAAGCTCTTTCAATTCGATCCATCGCAAAAGTTCACTTGCTACAGCACCACCCTCGGGCAACTCAGGATCCAGCCGTCGCTCGGCGACCCGAGACCGTTGATGCACGAGCTCTATACGCGCTCAAAGGCGCTAATCGAGCAAAGCGTTGGACCGAATTACGTGTCTTCAGGAGATATGAACCGATGACAAGAAACGTACTGATCGTACTTACTGCCTTGCTTGCTGTTTCAGGCATAGCGACGCCGCAGGGCCCGGACCCCACTCAGAGCCAACTGCCGCCTAATCGGCAACCCGCGAATCCAAAGCTGCCGACGCTTTACATCATCGGCGATTCGACGGTCAGAAACGGCCAAGGCGATGGGCGTAACGGGCAATGGGGCTGGGGCGATGTAATCGGCGTTTATTTCGACCCCGCGAAGATCAACGTGGTCAACTGGGCTCTGGGGGGCCGCAGCAGCCGGACCTTCATCACCGAAGGGCACTGGGACAGAGTCGTCGCCGCGCTCAAGCCCGGCGATTTCGTGATCATGCAGTTCGGCCATAACGACAATGGCTCGCTGAATGACACCAACCGCGCGCGCGGCACCATCCGCGGCGTGGGCGACGAAGTGCGCGTTTTGACCAACATGATCACCAAACAGGTCGAGGAGATTCGCTCATTTGGCTGGTATGAAAAGCAACTCATCGCCGAGGCCCGCGCCAAGGGCGCCACGCCCATGGTTTGCTCCCTCATCCCGCGCAACACCTGGACCAACGGCCATGCCGCGCGCAATAAAAACGAC
>JAFAUR010000177.1 GCA_019243205.1 Acidobacteriaceae bacterium
TGTTTATAAGAAGCTTGGTATCTCGTCTGTCGATGCCCTTCGCGACAAATTGGAAAATGGCGAACTGGAAAAGCCCGTTGGACTTCGTACGGCACAACATATCCGCCAAGGGTTAACCGAGACGCACGCCATTTTGTTGTACAAGGCTCACGATCTTCGCAGCTCTGTAGAGGAGTTTCTGCTAAATAGGTGCGGCGTGCGGTATGCCGAGGCGGTGGGCGATTACAGACGCTGTGTAGAAACTATCGAAGAATTAGCCTTTATTGTCGACGTGGAAGACTTCGCGGCGCTTGTCGACAAGCTCGAACGCTACGGCGGACGTACTCCGCTCTTAAACGCAAACAACAATACCGCTGTTTATGCGCTGTCTTCTGGCGTTCGACTACGTATCGATCGTGCTACGAAGGAGAACTGGGGGCTTTCTCTGATTCGGTGCACGGGCAGTAAAGCGCATTTGCGCAAGCTCGCCAATGTGACAGGCGCTCTCGAATCGTTTCCGTTGAAGGGCCGATTCCCTACGGAGAAGCATTACTATTGCGAATTCGGGTTGTCCTTCATAGCGCCTGAGCTTCGGGAGGGTCATGATGAGGTGACCCTGGCGGCCCAAGATGCCTTGCCTGTCCTCGTGACCCCACAAGATATCCGTGGTGACCTTCACGCACACTCGGTGTCAAGTGATGGGGTAAACTCCATCGAGCAAATGGCGGCGGCCGCGCGTGATTACGGATATGAATATCTAGGAATCACCGACCATTCTCAGAGCCTGAAGATCGCGCGCGGCGTCTCCATCGAGGACCTGTGGAAGCAGATCCGTTACATCGACAAATTAAACAGTCGGCTGAATGGCATCCGAGTTCTGAAAGCCGCCGAGGTCGACATTCTCGCAGACGGCGCCCTCGATTATCCCGATGACCTTTTGTGCGAACTTGACTACACGGTCTGCTCGATTCATTCTCGTTTTGCCTTAGGGAAAACGCAGCAGACGGAGCGCATCCTCCGCGCGATGGACAACCGGTACTTCCATATACTTGGGCATGCTACGGGTCGACTTCTGTTGAAGCGTCCCGGCTACGACATAGATATGGAGCGAATCATTCTTCACTCGAAGCGCAATGGGTGCTTTTTCGAGATAAATTCTAGCCCCGACCGGCTCGATCTATCGGCCCATAATGCCCGGCTCGCCGAAAAAGCCGGAGTAAAGATTGCAATCTCTACTGATGCTCACAGCGTGGGCGAATTTCGCACTATTCAGTATGGAATCGAGCAGGCGCGGCGCGCCGGGCTAGAGAAAACGTCCGTTTTGAATTGCATGCCGCTGGACGCGATTCTCCGCCTCTTCAAACGTTGAGTCACGGCTAATCCATTAATTGCTGACTGTCATTACTTATTGCGAGCTTCCGGAGCCATGCAATTGGCTCGACGTTAAAGATTAAAACGGCGTTTCTCGGGAAGTATCGCCGCGAAGCCGATAAGTCTCACTGCCCTAACACCTAACAGCAGGTGCGCCCGTTCCTAGCTGTGATTTAATTGACGGTCGAATGTCAGATCGAAAAGAGCTTGCCTTTTACTATCCGAATCCTATGTGGGGGCATGGAGACTGGGTTAAGAACTACTGATCAGGACCGGGTCTGGCAGAGATCGCGTAGAGCCGCGAGGTGGCGCTCGTCGGCTAACGTTTATCTCGCCCCTGGAAGCGGAGATTGTCTCATCTGCGACAATGCCGACAACGCGTTTGCAATTTCCGCTGGTGTCATCGTGAAGCCAATATTGCCTGTTGCAACTGCGCCATCCGGCATGCCTTCCCAGCGAGCGTCAGCTTGTGCAAAGGTCTGCCCGCGAGCGGCCTTCACCGCCGCCAGTGCGGAAGCCCCATCGTTGCCGAGACCCGAAAGGATCACCGCTATGGCACGCGACCCTAGGCTCTCTGCTAGAGAACACAAAAAAACACTCAGCGTAGTCGGCCAACCATGTCGCTCGCGCGTTTTGCTCAAAACAAAGCGCGCGTCGCTCAAAGTTAATTGAAAGCCGGGCGGCAGCACGAATACGCAGTTGGCTGTGAGGCGCATGCCATGCTCGATCTCACAGGTAGCCATTGACGTTGCACGTGAAAGGACGTGAGTCAACTGGAACGGTTCGCTCGAGCCGCGATGCGGCACAACGACAAAGCCATGCCCGTATCGCCCGGTAAAAGACTCAAGATTTTGGCGTAGACCCCGGTGGCTCCAGCAGAACCGCCTAGACACACAACATAGAAATGATCCTGGTCCGTTTGAAGAATGTGATCCGCCGTTTCTCTTCGTGGCAAAAGAGTGAGAGCCGAATCAACAATTGCTCGATGTAGAGAATGAATCTATTATCTCCATAAATACAGCCTGTGCGTGGTGGCAGGCTTGTCCTGCCGCGGCTATTGGGTTTATGCTCCCCGGAACGGTCCTTGTCGCGGCGAGGCTGGTTCCGTTCCGCTACCGCCCGCGCGGCGGCGCCGCACCACGCCCAAACTCATCCTAACCGCCGGCGGCCATGATCTCGTACATCGGGCAGGATGAACGGCGCTGCGCGGACGTAATAATCGATAAAATCAGCCTTCGTAAATTTGGCTTGCGGATAAAGAACCTTGCTCAGTCGCGTGCATTTGACGTGGCGGCCTTCGATTTCAAGGGTAAGTTCATCCGCAGAAGAACGTGAGCCTGTCTCACGCGTCGCAGCGGCCTTGCAGGGCACACTTACATTTTCGAAAATGCGCGTTATAACAGCCGCTGATGAGATCTGAAGCCCATCCAGTCCTCGTAAGGGACAACGTGCAGGAGCGCAGTTTTGCCCCGAAGTTCTCGTAAGAAGTCGAGTTCGGCAGCGTGCTCCGGTGCTGACGTGATTGATCCCGAATCCGACTTCGGCACTAGACGGATTCCGACGTCTGCGGCCTGGACACGCGCTGCGTCGCGAAGAAAATCCCCAAAAGCGACAGCCTCTGTGATCCGGTAAGCCGTCGCTGGATTTTCGTTTGCAGCTTTAATGCGGTCGTGAATGCCAGCAAGTGCATTCTCGATGCTCTGCCGAGTGAACCGAGGCGGCTTAGCCTCCGATACGATCTCACCTTGCTCTGTGACTCTCCACTTTCCGGTATTCCCGGCCGGATGTATGTAGCCCTGGAGCTGAAGAACCGCAATTGCCTCTTTCGCCTGTGTCAAACCAATTCTAAGGATCTTCGTTAGGTCCTTTTCCGTCCACGTTTGCACTCCACGAAGTTCCTTCAGGAAACTCAGCAACGCCGCCGCCGGTATCTCTCGCGGTCCAGTTTTTGGGCTGCTGGCGTGATCGCCGCGAAGTGCGTTTGTTCCCGTGGATTTCCGCGATTCCTCGTTGGCCATCATCCGTATTCAACCAAACTATATTGGTCAATGCGTGTCCAGGAAGGAATTGAATATGTATGTGACTTCGCTCAATAAAAGAGTGCCGCTGAAACCGGATTTTGGGATCAGGGTGGCGTCGTAGAAATCTGTGTAGCTGCGGGAATATTAAGGCTGCGCTCGGGGGCAGCCAGTCACAATTGGATACGCGCGGTCAAACTCAATGGGCTGCAGCACGCCCTGAATGTAGAGAAAAACACCACCGTGCGAATTCAAGCAGAGATAACGCCGCGTGCCGATATGCTTGTAAAATTCCACACCGTCTTTTTCGTACATCCACATGAACTCTGCACAACGCTTTCCGATACGTTGTTCGAGCGGAGCCCAGTTCGGTTTTCTGACGTCAATATTGTGCGAAGCGCTGAGATTCATTCCCGGTTTTGTATACCGAAAATGTCAGAACATGCAACCGGGGCCATTTACAATCAACCCGGTTCCGTTCTTGCTTGCTTGTGAGCCATTGATTCTCGCTCTAACTCGTCCAGTTCACGTTAAATAATCCGGTGCTTATAGATCGCGATGGAGCATGTCGTTACCAGTTCGGACGCGGCGATTTTCCAGGGCATTCAGAATAGCCACACCAAGCTGCAGACGCTTATAGACAGAAGCGGGCATACGTAAGCTTTCGTCTTCGGAAATAGTGGTTTTGTACCGCCTCTGGCGGCCGTCACGCCTGGTTCACTGCGGCGTTCCTGAACCGGTGCGTCCATCCAGCGGGATGCGACTCGGCGAATACGCGCACCTCCCGTTCCCTAGCGAACGTAGGCAGGTCTGTTTTGCAATCTCCGGGCGCAAAGAATCACTGCTTGGCCCGGCCCGTGAAGCAATCTGACGATCTCGGCCTGCTTCCTCCCTTGCCGCTTGCGCCGAAGCGCAAGTACAGATCGTCAGGGGTACTGCCTGCGGAACAACACGACTGCTACTGCTTGTATTCGATTTTTTTGTGGTTGTGGGATTTTGGTTGTAGGCTGCCGGCCTGCGCTAATCTTGCGCCTCCAAGCGCATAGCAAGTTGGGCACAGATCGCGATGCAGAGTTCGTCGACCTGGGCCAAATGCCGGAGCAAAGCAGTATGATCTTCTTCTGTCCAGGTCTGACCGACGCGGGATGCCGAGTAGTCGACAAAAGAGCGTCGGACCTCGACGGAAGTATCGCGATGTAGATCTTGGAGCCCTGGCTCCATAAAACAATTCTCCTGATCAAAGGCTTCGCAATGCACGTCTAACGGTGCATTCCGGAGCGGCGGCGCTTTGAAAGCACCGCCGTATCGTTACGAACATCCGCTGGTCGCACCGCAGTTTTCACACTTGTAGCAGGAGCCGTTCCGGGTCATAAGGCCGCCGCATTCCGAGCAGAGCGGCGCGTCCGAAACCGGCTCGAAGGCAAGCGCCTGCTGCGGCGCCGCTTCAGTCGGCCGAAGGCCCGCGCTGTCGCCGGCTTCCGTCGGATCCGTTCGACCCAGGAACCGCTTGCCCAGCCAGCGGAACAAGTAGTCAATGATCGACTTCGCGTACGGTAGCTGCGGATTCCCAGTCCAGCCGCTCGGCTCGAAGCGTACATGACTGAACTTATCGACGAAGAACGAAAGCGGAACACCGTACTGCAGCCCGGTGCTGACGGAAACCGCGATCGTATCCATCAGGCCCGAGATGGTGGACCCGGCCTTGTTCATCGAAATGAAGATTTCGCCCGGAGTGTGATCCGGATAGAGACCCACCGTGATATACCCTTCGTGACCTGCAATTGAAAACTTATGCGTGATCGACGACCGCTCGTCCGGTAACTTGCGCCGGAGCGGCTGCATCGCAGCGGCAGCGGCTTTCTCCTGGCACTCTGCGTTTCCAGTACTGAGTGGCTGGACGCGTTTCGAGCCGTCGCGGTAAATGGCTACTGCTTTTAATCCCAGCCGCCAGCTTTCCACATAGGCATCGAAGACGTTCTCTACCGTTGACTCTTCCGGCATATTGATGGTTTTCGAGATCCCGCCAGAAAGGAACGGTTGGACCGCGGCCATCATGCGAATGTGCCCGCGCGGATCGATGGAGCGCTTCCCATTTTGGGGCCGCAGGCTGCAATCAAACACCGCCAGATCCTGGTCCTTGATGTGCGGCGCACCCTCGATGGCGCCGGTGCCGTCGATAAAGTGCACCATCGCGTCGACCTGCCCTGCCGTGTAGCCCAGCCGATTCAGGCCACGGGAGACAGTGCCGTTCACGATGCGCATGCTGCCGCCGCCGACGAGCTTCTTGTGTTTTACAAGAGCGAGCTCGGGCTCGATGCCGGTGGTATGGCAGTCCATCATGAAGCCGATCGTGCCGGTGGGAGCGAGCATCGTGGTTTGCGCGTTTCGGAAGCCAACGCGGCTTCCCAAACTATAAGCCTCGCGCCAGCACTCGCGCCCGGCGGAGAGAAGCTCGAAATTTGCCGCGTCCTCCTCGATGTTGCGGGTCGCAAATCCGTGCAAATTGCGTACCTGAAGAAAGGACTCGCGGTTCAGCGGAAAACCAGCGCAGCTTCCCATCGCCTGCGCAATGCGAGCACTCGTGAGATACGCCTGCCCGCCAAGTATGGCCGTCACGGCGGCGGCAAAAGCTCTGCCGGGATCGCTGTCGTACGGCAACCCAAGCGCCATTAGGAGCGCGCCCAGATTAGCGTAACCCAGACCCAGCGGCCGGAACTCGTGCGAATTCTGCGCAATCTTGGCTGTTGGATAGCTGGCCCGGTCAACCAGAATCTCCTGCGCCAGGATTAGCGTATCCACGGCATGCCGGAATCCCGCTACGTCGAAGCGGCCCTCGGCACTAAGAAAGTTCAGAAGATTGAGCGAAGCGAGATTACACGCCGAATCATCGAGGAAGAGGTATTCCGAGCACGGGTTCGATGCGTTGATCCGGCCGCTTGCTTTGGCGGTGTGCCAGTCGTTGATCGTCGTATCGAACTGCAGGCCCGGATCGCCGCAGCGATGCGCGGCTTCGGCAATTTGACCAAGCAGATCCCGCGCCTTATAAGTCTTCACGGGTTGGCCGGTGCTGACGCTGCGCGTGGACCAACTTCCGTCCGCTTCAACGGCTTGCATAAACTCATCCGATAAACGCACGGAGTGGTTCGCGTTCTGGAAGAAAATCGAGCCGTAGGCATCGCCCTCGAGAGACGAGTCAAAGCCGGCATCGATCAGCGTGTGCGCCTTCTTCTCCTCCTTCGCCTTCGACCAGATGAACTTCTCGATATCCGGGTGATCCGCGTTCAGCACCACCATCTTGGCCGCGCGGCGCGTTTTGCCGCCGGATTTGATGACGCCGGCGAATGCATCGAGGCCCTTCATAAAGCTGAGCGGACCGGAAGCCTTGCCGCCGCCTGAAAGCGGAGCATCCTCTTCTCGCAGTGTGGACAGATTGACTCCCGAGCCCGACCCGTATTTGAAGAGCATGCCTTCGGTTTTGGCCAGATCGAGAATCGATTCCAGGCGGTCTGCGACGGAGTTGATGAAGCAGGCCGAACATTGCGGCCGGTTCTCGCCTTCGCGCAGCGGACGAACCGCATCCTGCTCGTGATCGTACACGAAACCATAACCGCGTGGCTCGGAAACCCCGACGTTGAACCACACCGGCGAATTGAAAGATGCTTTTTGATGAAGCAGCAGATGCGCGAGCTCCAGCCGGAAATTGGCAGCCGATTCCGGTCCATCGAAATAGCCGTCGTTCTGCCCCCATTCCGTGATCGTATCCACGACACGCGCGACGAGCTGGCCGACCGAGTGTTCGCGTTCCGGCGATCCCAGCCGGCCATGAAAATACTTGCTGGCCACAATATTCGTGGCAGTTTGCGACCAAGCGGCGGGCGCCAGCACATGCTGCTGTTCAAAGATCACGGTGCCGTTCGCATCGGTGATGCTTGCGGTCCGCAGTTCCCATCTCAGCTCGTGTTCCGCATCATCTGTCTCCTGTGTGAAATGGCGGCAAAACCCGAGCCCGGTATTGTTTCGAAGCCGCTCGCCTGTGGGCGTCACTTCGACCGTAGTCGTCATAAATAAATTTCCCTTCTGAACG
>JAFAUR010000204.1 GCA_019243205.1 Acidobacteriaceae bacterium
CGAGGATTGTTGCTCGCAGACTTCTTGCTGCGAAGGATCCGCAGCCGCCTCATGCGACCCCATCACGTCGAACCTGTACAACAGTGCCGAGGCCGAGCAGATTCCAGAAGCTTCCCTGAAAGCGTCGCTGGGCTGCGGCAATCCAACCGCACTTGCGGCACTCCATTCCGGTGAAACTGTCCTGGATCTCGGTTCCGGCGGCGGCATTGACGTGCTGTTGTCAGCGCGGCGCGTCGGACCTACGGGCAAGGCTTACGGCCTCGATATGACGGATGACATGCTTGCCCTGGCTCGCGAGAATCAGCGGAAGGCGGGGATAGACAATGTCGAATTTCTGAAGGGTGAGATCGAGCACATTCCGCTGCCCGATAACAGCGTCGACGTGATTATTTCCAACTGCGTCATCAACCTTTCCGGCGATAAGGACCAGGTGGTGCGCGAGGCCTACCGTGTGCTGAAGCCGGGCGGCCGCTTAGCGGTTTCGGACGTGGTCACGCGAGGCGCAGTGCCGGAAGAAGTGCGGAAGAGCATGCTGCTTTGGATTGGTTGTATCGCGGGTGCGCTCGACGCCGATGATTACCGCGAAAAGCTGGCGCGCGCGGGTTTTGCCGCGATCGATATCGAGCCGACCCGCGTGTACGACATTGAGGATGCAAGAGCGTTCCTGAGCGCGGGCGGTGTAGATGTCGACGCGATCGCACCTGAAGTGGAAGGCAGATTCATGAGCGCTTTTATCCGAGCTAGCAAGCCGAATGAGGGTTGCGGCGCAGGATGCTGTTCGTGAGTCAGGCGATAGCGCAGCCGGCCGCCTGCAATCGAACGCGCCATTGGTTTCCAGCGCCGGTGCGAGGTCCTGCTTGAAGAAACGCGTGCTGATTCTCTGTACGGGCATTTCCGCGCGGAGCCAGATGGCGGAAGGATTGCTGCGCCAGGATGGCGGGGACGCTTTCGAAGTGGCAAGGGCTGGAACCATCCCGAGCGTCGTACGGCCTGAGGCGATCGGCGCGATGCGCGAAATAGGCATCGATATCAGCGACTATCGCTCGAAGCATGTGAATGAATTACGGGCCAAAGCTTCGACTATGTGATTACCGTCTGTGATCGTGCCAAGGAGAGTTGCCCCGTCTTTTTCAGCGCGGCGAAACGGCTGCACCAAAGCTTCGAAGATCCTCCAGAAGCGACCGTCGGAACGGAGGAGGAACGGATGGCGATTTTCCGCCGGGTGAGGGATGAATTGCGCGCGTATTTGCGTGGGTTCGCGCGCAAGTCTCGTGCGCTCTGATCCATTGAGCGGCCTCCACATAATGCCGTCGGCGAGAATGAAGAGGCTGCTCTAAACTCGTTTTTTCACGATGAATGTCAAAAAGCTCTCCATCCTGGCGTTGGCGTGCGCTTCCCTGACCTGCGCGGGTCAAGGCGCGCCGCGCATCGTCTGTATCGGGCAGGCGTACAACGAGATGATCTATGCTCTTGGCGCCCAATCGAACCTGGTCGGCGTGGATCTTTCGAGCACGTTCCCGCCCGAAATAAAGAAGCTGCCCAACGTCGGTTATCACCGCGCGTTGAGCGCCGAAGGCATCCTCTCGCTGAATCCGACGCTGATCATTCATGACAACAATATCGGTCCGGAGAACGTTGTCCGACAGCTGCAGGAATTGAATATACCGATGAAAACGTTCAGCGCGAAGAACGATTCGATTGAAGGTACGGACGCTCTATTGACGGAGATGGGCGCTTACTTCCACAAGGAGCAACGCGCGGCAGAGCTTTGCAGGAAACTGGATGCGGACATGGCCGCGGCAGCGCAACAGGTGAGCCGCTACAAGGATCATCCCCGTGTCGCGATCATCCATTTTGGGCGTGCTTCGAACGTTTACCTGCTGGTAGGAAATGGCGGGGGCGGCGATGCAGGTTCGGCGGGCAAAATGGTCGAGTGGGCAGGGGGCCGGCTCGCGATCGACAAACCCGGGATGCAGCGCATGATCTCTCCAGAACTGATCGCGCAGAGTAATCCGGATGTGATCCTGATGTCGGAATTCGGATTCGACCGGCTTGGCTCGGCGGAACAGGCGAAGACACTTCCGGGAGTGGCAGAAACGGAGGCAGCGAAGCACAAGCGGATTTATCGCGTGCCCGAGCACGATGTGATGTACTTCGGTCCTGATACGGGACAGAACGTTCTGAAGCTGGCGCGCCTCATTCACGGATCATGAAGCGACGCAAAGGAGACCGCATCGCGCTGGCGGTTCTGCTCGCGGTGATGATTCTGACGGCAACTGCTTCCATCCGTTTTGGGGCGATCGATTTTTCGGCAAACGACATGTTGGCGGCTGTTTCCCATTCGCTTTCGGGCCGCACCGAATTGACGCTGAACCAGCGGATCTTCCTGCAACTGCGACTGCCGCGCGCGATTCTGTGCCTGCTTGTCGGCGCGTGCCTAGGAGTTGGCGGCACTCTGATGCAGGGGCTGTTTCGGAATCCGATCGTCGAGCCGGGCCTGGTTGGCACATCGAGCGGGGCCGCTTTTGGGGCGGCTATGTTTTACGTTTTCGGAGCCTTACTAAGCGCGAGCCTGGGAGCGTGGGCTCTGCCGCTAGCGGCCTGCGCGGGAGGGGTGGTCTCGACGTACCTGGTATTCGCGCTGGCGCAGACCAGGAACGAAGGACGTAGTTCGATCATGCTTCTGCTGCTCACCGGGCTTGCCGTGAATGCGCTATTCATGAGTGGGATCGGCCTTCTGTCGTACGTGGCACGAGATCCACAGGCGCGCTCTATCATTTACTGGAATCTCGGAACCATGTCCGGAGCCAACTGGAATTCTGTTGCTGTCGTGGGGTCGGCAACAGCATTGGGGACTGCCGCCGCGTTGTTTTGTGCGAAGCCTTTGAATGCGCTCATGCTTGGCGAGGAGGAAGCTCTCGCGCTCGGGGTGAACGTCGGGCGGCTGAAGTGGATTGTCCTCAGCGTCAATGTGCTGATCGTTGCGGTTGCGACCGCATTCACCGGGGTAATCAGTTTCGTCGGACTGATCGTGCCGCATATTCTGCGAGTCTTGCGCGGCTCCGACAACCGATTTCTGATCGCGGGCAGCGCATTGCTGGGCGGTACGCTGCTGAGCGTTGCGGACCTGATGGCACGTTTATCTTTGAGACCGGCGGAGCTGCCGATCGGGATCGTAACGTCGGTGGTCGGAGTGCCGGTGTTCCTGAGTCTTCTGCGGCGGCGCGAGTATCTGTTCTGAGGCGGAGCTCGGGTGCTGAGAAGCGACAATCTCGTGTATCGGGCAGCAGGCCGCGCTCTGGTGGATGGCATCTCCGCGACATTTGAGCCCGGGCTGCTGCATCTGATTATCGGTGCGAACGGTGCAGGCAAGTCGACGTTAGTCAAACTACTCTCGCGCACGCTGCGGCCGCATGCCGGACATGTCTGTTACGGAGAAATGGACGCGAGCCGCTGGAGCGAGCGCGACCTGGCAACACGGCGCGCGGTGCTTTCGCAAGCGATCGAGGTGCCTTTCGCGATTCCAGTGCACGAACTTGTGATGATGGGCCGGTATCCGCATTTTCGCGGTCGTCCCGGGGCCTCTGACGAGCGGATTTGCCAGGACGTCATGCGCTACTTCGAGGTCTCCGAACTGGGAGACCGGAATTACCAGACGCTGAGCGGCGGTGAGCGGCAGCGTGTGAACTTCGCTCGCGTGCTGGCGCAGATCTGGGAACCGGTCCCGGGCTCAGCGCGCTATTTATTTCTGGACGAGCCCCTGACATTTCTCGATATCCGGCATCAGATCGACTTCATGCAGAAGGTCCGCAGCTTTGCGCTGAGGCCAGACGTAGTTGCTGTTGCCGTGGTGCACGATCTGAATCTGGCAGCGAGGTTTGCCGACCACGTTGTTTTGCTTCACCGGGGTCGGGTACTTGCGGACGGGCCAAAGGCAGACGTCCTGATCCCCGAGCACTTGCGTACCGGTTTTAATGTAAAACCCGTGTTGCTGGAAAATCCCGAAACCGGGGAAGTGCATTTGGCGTTTGATTGAGTTACTTAGCTTTCTAAGTTCGTTAGCTGGTCGTCAGGGAGTTGCCGATTTCTTTGTCCCGAACGTGGCACATACCCTGCGACGTCCGCTCCGATCAACACAATACGGTATGACACTCAGTACGTCGCCGTACATCCTGCCAAAGTGTGATGTGCGGAGGACTCCACACAATGGCAAGGTCTAATACGGTACTACTTCGTCTGGCGCTGATGATAATCGGAATCGCGGGATTTTTGGTAGCGGGGCAAGACCCATCGACTCAGGACGTCACGCTGTCGCAACCGATACCCATCCCTCCACAACCGCTCAATCAACCGGTGCCCGACTTCATCGGCAATCCTGCGACGCCGAACCCAATCAACGCGCGGGCCATACCGCAGTCTCCCTACATGGCTCCAAATGGCGTCAGCAGCGTTCATTTGGATGCCTATCAGACCGATACGTATACTTTTTCCGGACCTCTCGGACGCGGGCCGCAAGTGACCTCAACGTTTCTCGCCGGTCTGTGTGGCACCGTCACATTTGACTTCCGTGGCGTTCCAAGGACGAGATACGTGGCAAGGGACATTTTCGAACCATGGTGCGCCTTTCAGAAAATAAAGGTGACCGATGAGACGGAACGCGAGCAGCGGATGGACCTCGGTTCCGTGTTACTGATGGCCGTGCGGGGAATCCCGATCATGCACTATGGCGACGAGCAATATCTCGCTTACTACAACGACGGACAGGAAACGGATCCGATTTACGTCAATAACGGCAACGACGACCCCTGGAACCGTCCGGGGTTGAATCATTGCGACGAGACTACGCCGGCATTCAAGGTCATCGGAGCTCTTGCCCGATTGAGGAAACAGAGCCCCGCGATTTAAGGTGCCTACGTTTCGATCTATTCCGACAGCGACGTGCTCGTCTTTGAGCGGAAACAGGGAAACGATACCGTTCTGGTTGCGGTCAATCGCGGAGATGAGACAACGATTACTCTACCCGCGAATCCGGATTCTCCTTCCGGCAACTACACGGGCGTAATCGCTGATGCGACCCCAGCCAATCAGGGCAAACTACCTGGCGGTTGGAACGGCGGGATTAGAACTGCGTTTCAACCGATTGAGTTCGCTTGTTGCCCGCTTCTGAGTTCGTATCGGATTTGTGTTTCGGGTCAGGCGGATCTCAAGGCACAGCGTTTCGTTCAATTCACAGTCGAACTCGCCCGTCCAGATCTCCGCTCCATCCAAGCTGCTCGTAATTTGAATCTGTAGGCGCGGCCGGTTGCCGGGGGACGCTATTTGACCCGCTGGCGGGGGATGGAAATCCGGAACGTATCCGCCTTTGGAAATTCTCGATGAGCAATTGGTCAACTCCCGGCGGAGACTGCCTGTAATATTCGAGGAGCTTCTGCCGGAGCCGGCGAGCATCGTTTCTGAACGAATCCACTTGATCAAAGACGGCTAATCCGATGACATATTCGCAGAGTTGCTCTGAGCGCCCGGCGAGCGCCTCCTCGACTACAATTCCAGGAAACGTCTCATACGACGGGAGCGGACGAATGGTTCGGATTCGCAGATTCTGGCAGTTTGCCAACGCACCGCGGCCGCCGATACCTTGTGAAGCTCGAAAAGTTTCGTGGCCGCAACTCGGACCGGAGCGCGCGTTATAGCGATCAGCTCTGCATTGTACATCCGAGAAACGGACCGGTGTGAGAGATCTTAACTGCGACGCTAAGTCGCCGCGCCTCATATGCTTAGCGGTTTGCCTCCAGCGGCCACATGCGTTCATACGGCTCGATACGGCATCTGCGTAATAGAAGCGCCTGATTGCACCAGTACGAGCCGTTCGGTCACGTGGATCGGAATGGCTTTAGCAAAATAGGTAGTGCTTGCATGATCGCGCTTGGTGTCACTGGGCCGATGCACCCGTTCCGCACATTCCTGTCACCCGACAGCCCGGTGGGTTTTGGTGTCGCGGATTACGTCGAGATTGCGACAGCTGCCATCTTCGTCGTAGGTATTTTGTTATGGGCCGGCAGCTCCAAGAAACCGAATCTGTTTGGTTCGCATCGCGTGATTTGGCTGATCACCGTTGCTTTCCTGCCTGTAGCCCTCCGGCTCGCTCTTTTACCGGAATGCCCGGTTCCCATAGCCAGCGGCGCTGATGATTTCAGTTACATTCTGCTTGGGGATACGCTGCGACATTTTCGTCTGGCAAATCCGCCGCACGCGCTGCCGCAGTTCTTCGAGCAGGTTTTTGTACTGCAGGAACCAACATACAGTTCGATGTTTCCGCTGGGACAAGGCCTCTTCCTCACAGCCGGGTGGTGGATCTTCGGGCATCCGTGGGCGGGCGTACTGCTTTCTGCTGCCGCGTTTTCGGGTGCCTGTTACTGGATGCTTCGCGGCTGGGTTTCTCCTGCCTGGTCTTTCATCGGCGGCTTGCTGGCGGTTGCTGAATTCGGACCGCTCAGCTATTGGATGAACAGTTACTGGGGTGGCGCAGTTTCGGCCACCGCGGGATGTCTTGTTTACGGAGCGCTGCCTCGGCTTCGACTGTACGGCCGCGTGAGAGACGCGTGTCTTCTCGCGATTGGAATGTCGTTGCAGCTTTTGACGCGACCGTTTGAGTTTGTGCTTCTGGCCGTAAGCGTCATCTTATTTTTCCTCTCGGAACTCCGGACTGTTTTCAGTTGGCGAGATGCACGAAAATTCGCAGTTCCGATCGTGTCAATCGCGATGGCAACGGTGGGATTGATGGCGTTGCAGAACAAGCGCGTGACCGGCCATTGGACGACGCTTCCTTACATGCTGGCGCAATATCAATACGGGATTCCCTCAACGCTCACGTTTCAACCCAATCCGGTACCGCACCGGACGTTGAATGAAGAGCAGCAGCTTGCTTATAGGGCGCAAGTTATCATTCACGGCGAGTCGCCGGAGACGGTGCGTTTTTACTTCGACCGGCTGCTTTTCCGGGTGAGGTTCCTGAGATTCTTTCTGCTACCGCCGTTATATGTCGCGCTGATCGCATTCTTTTTTGCTGTTCGCGGGTATCGCTGGCGATGGCTACTGTTGACGATTTTGTGTTTTGCGCTCGGCAGTAACTTCTATCCGTACTTTTATCCGCATTACGTCGCCGCAGTGACGAGCCTGTTTGTTCTACTCAGCATCGCAGGCATTCAGAAGCTCAACGAGATACGTCTCACGAGAGACCGGTTGCCGGTTCCCATCGGCAGCGTGATCCTGCTGCTCTGCGCATCGCATTTCGTAGTTTGGCTTCTCGTTCACAAATTAGCTGGGAAAGAGACGCTGTCCAATTTCGCCTCCCTTGAGAGTTGGGATTACATCAATTACGGCGATCCGCAAGGCCGAATGGCAGTCGAACAACAGCTAATTGTGAAGCCTGGGAAGAAGCTCGTGTTCGTGCATTATGCGCCGGGACATCGTTTCGAGGAGTGGGTGCACAATGCTGCCGATATCAATGCCTCCGAAGTAGTGTGGGTTCACGATCTTGGTCCAACCGAGAACGCAAAAATTTTGCGCTACTACCCTCAGCGCAGCGCCTGGCTGCTCGAACCAGATTACTCGCCGCCAAAGCTGACACGATACGTCATTCAAAGCGGCGGGTTTCAGGACGTTCAATGAGAGTGGTCAGCCCTGTCCAGCGGGCACCATCTGGGCCTTGATGGGAGGCATCCCGACGACCTCGTATGTGCCGGATGCGACGCCGATTCCGGCTTTGTCCAGGCGCTCGAGGATTTCGCGGCTCATATCACTTTTGATGTTGCGTATGCCCCAATCGGGAACGATAAAGCGAACCGTCATCTCAATCCAGTTGTCCGTCAGTCGCCAGAATACCTGAGGCTTGAGCTCGGAAGGTTTCATTGCGTAGCGCTTTTCGAGAGCCTCGAGCGCTGGGCGGCTCAGGTCCGCGATTTTCACCGTGTGGCGTTCAGCGGCTTCGAGCAAATTTTCTCGGCGCAGGCGCGATCAGCATTATGGGGAACGGGCAGACGGATCTCTTCCCAGATGTATGGAAATTCCTTGCTGTAGTTGTAGACAGGCTGAATCGAAGATGTTTGCATTGGAGAGTCGCACCATCCGGCCTGTGTATTGGCGGGCCTGTACCCACATCGAGTCGCCACTGTCGCCCTGGGCGGGCTGGCCTATGTCCATGATGACGGTCTGCAAGAAATTGACTTCGATGACGTCGCCGCGGATGCCGCCCATGGTGATGCGGTCGCCCACGCTGAACGTATTTCCACGAAGGATTACCAGGTAGCCCGCGAAAGCGGTAACAACACGCTGGAGGGCGAAAGCCAGTCCGGCCGTTACAAGGCCAGCCGCAGTGGTGAGCGTCCCCGGGTTATCAAACCAGATAGACACTAACCCGACGAGCATGAAATTGCGAGCGTAATCGAGATGCCTTGGCGGGTCCAGAAGCGCACGCGCCTGGTGCGTTGGTCGGGCGAGCCACCGCCGGCGTTCACGCCCACAAGCTTGACGCCGAAGAGCAGGATGACGTGCGTCGGTCCTCCAAACTGGATGAAGTTGCCCGTCTCCCCATCACGACGATAGACAACGTTTGGCGCTGAAAAGCTACAGGCGCTCGGGCTTGATCCGGTCCGATCCGAAGTACGGCTGCAGTGCCTTCGGGATCAGAACGCAGCCGTCCTGTTGCTGATGGTTTTCGAGGATCGCGAGCCAGGTGCGGCCGATCGCCAGGCCACTTCCGTTCAGAGTGTGGACGAAGTCGGATTTGTTTTTCTCGTTCTTGAAGCGAATTTGTGCTCGCCGCGCCTGGAACGCCTCAAAGTTGGAACAGGAAGAGATTTCTTTATAAGCATTCTGCCCGGGGAGCCAGACCTCGAGATCATAGGTTTTGGCAGAGCTGAAACCCAGGTCGCTCGTGCATAGTGCGACACGCCGGTAGGGCAATTCGAGTTTCTCGAGAATCACTTCGGCGTGGCGTGTCAGCTTTTCCAATTCGCTATAACTCTGCTCCGGACGAGTAAACTTGACGAGCTCGACTTTCTGGAACTGATGCTGGCGAATGATTCCGCGGACATCACGACCGTACGAACCCGCTTCGCTGCGGAAGCAGGCAGTGTACGCGCAAAGGGAAAGGGGCAGGGAATCGGCATTCATGATTTCATCGCGGAAGAGGTTTGTAACGGGGACTTCGGCTGTAGGGATGAGCCAGAGGTCGTGACCTTCGCAACGAAACTGATCGTCGGCGAACTTGGGCAGTTGACCCGTGCCGTACAGGCTGGCCGAGTTCACCATGAAAGGCGGCAGAACCTCGCGGTAGCCGTGGTCGTACGTGTGAACATCCAGCATGAAATTTGCGAGCGCGCGTTCCAGCTTTGCGCCTTGTCCGACGTATACGGCGAAGCGCGCTCCAGCGATTTTTGCCGCGCGCTCCATGTCGAGAATGCCTAACTCGGGGCCGAGATCCCAATGGGCCTTGGGCGGAAACGAAAATTCACGTGGGCTTCCCCAGCGATGAATCTCGACGTTGTCCGCCTCGGTGCGCCCGAGCGGAACAGATTCGTGAGGAACGTTCGGCACGCGGCCGAGAAAATCCTTGAACTCGTCATCGAGCTTGCGGACGTCTTCGTCGAGCGCGGAAATACGCTCGCCAATAGCACGAACACGGGTCTGCTGCTCTGCCGTGTCCTGTCCCTGCTTGCGAAGTTTTCCGATTTCAGCTGTTGCCGAATTGCGCTCCGCTTTCAACTGCTCGCTTTCCGTAACGGCTTGACGCCGCTGACTATCGAGAGCGCGAAAGACCCCGATATCCAACTGGAAGCCCTTGGTGGCGAGGCGTTCAGCAATCTGATCGAGGTTGTTGCGAAAGAAGTTGAGATCGTGCATTCAGAAGCCGTTCTGGTTAAGAACGGTTTTCGAGAGGCGTCCACTGCTGGCCATCAGGAGCGCCGGTGTAATCAGCGCGCGGCCGGATCAGCCGGTTGTTACGATACTGTTCGAGTACGTGTGCGGTCCATCCGGACATCCGGCTGACGGCGAAGATAGGCGTGAATAGATCTTCAGGAATGCCTAAGGAGTAGTAAGTGGACGCCGAATAAAAATCGACGTTTGCATTGAGGCCCTTCAACTGGTGAATAGTCTGCTCAACACGGGCCGATTTTTCGAAAAGCTCGGTGTGGCCGGTCCGCTTGCCTAATTCCTCGCTGAGTTTCTTCAAGTGAATCGCACGCGGGTCGAGGACGCGATAGACACGATGACCAAAGCCGGCAATCTTTTCCTTATTCTCCAGTTTCCGCTTAACGGTCTGAACGGCATCGTCCGGCGAACTGGTAGCGAGAAGCATGCGGATGACGTCTTCGTTCGCTCCTCCATGCAGAGGCCCTTTCAGCGCGCCAATGGCGGATGTGACCGCCGAGTAAATATCGGATAGAGTAGCGGCGGTGACGCGCGCGGCGAACGTCGAAGCGTTGAGCTCATGATCGGCGTGCAGGATCAGCGCGATATCGAAGACGCGCTCCATCACATCGTCGGGTTTCTTGCCCGTAAGAGTGTAAAGGAAATTGGCCGCGTATCCTAGATTCGGATCGCCGGGCACAACGGGCTGGCCCTTGCGCAGCCGTTCGAAGCTGGTGACGACCGTGGAAATTCGCGACATCAGCTTCACTGCCTTTTTCTCGTTGGCTGCCATCGAATTGTCCCGCTCCAAGTCGTCATACATGCTCAGCAGGGAAACAGCGGTTCGGAGGACGTCCATGGGAACGGCGCTCTTGGGAGCATTCTTGAGGAATTCGATGACTTCGGGCGAGAGATCTCGTTCCGCGACCAGGGCCTGTTTGAGCTGGGAAAGCTCTTCCTGATTGGGGAGGCGTCCATGCCAGAGGAGGTAAATGACCTCCTCAAACGTGGCGTTGTCCGCCAGCGTGTGAATGTTATAGCCGTAATAGCTGAGAACGCCTTGATTGCCGTCTATAAAGCAGATCTTGGAAGTGGTTGCAACGATGCCTTCAAGACCTGCGCCTGCAGTCGCCATTAGGTTAATTGATCTCCCGATTTGATTCTATATAACTCTCCGGAATTGATCTCGCAGTTCACAGCGAGCGCCGGCAGGCGGGAATCGGGTTAATCGCCGTTCAATTCGCGCCAGCGATGAACGAGGTCCTGGCAGGCGCTGCGCCAATTAGGAAAGTGGAAGTCGAACCCGCTCTTGCGCAAGCGGCCGGGCACTACGCGGCGGCTTTTCAGAATCAGTTCTGTTTCCGTTCGCATAAGGAGGGCGCCTACTCGGAGCACCCAGCGTGGAGAAGGGACGCCGATGTAACTGGTGCACCAGGCGCGCCGGAGACAGCACATGAACTCGCGGTTAGTGATGGGACAGGGCGAGGCGATGTTCACAGGACCGCTGAAATCCGGACGTTCGATGATGAGCTCGATCGCGCGAATGTAGTCGACGTCGTGGATCCAGGACACGTATTGCTGACCTGATGCAGCCTGACCGCCGAGGCCATATCGTACGAGCCGGAGGAGAGTGTCGAAGATCCCACCGGTATCCGGACTCATCACCATGGCGGTACGGAGGGCAACTTTGCGGGTTCGGGGCGTCTCGGCAGCGAAGAATGCCCGTTCCCAGCTGGTGGCGACATCGATGCTGAAGGCCCATGCGCTGGGGGCGTCCGGTTCATTCCCGCCGATTTCGCTACTCTCGTCCATCGGTTTATCGAAACTCTGACGATAAATCGTGGCCGTGCTGGCGTTCAGCCAGACGGCAGGCGGCTGGGTGACACGTTGGATGGCTTGCCCCACCAAGGCGGTGGAGATTACGCGGGAGAGCTTGATTTCGTGCCGATTTTCATGGGTGTACCGGCAGTTCACATTTCGCCCGGCCAGATTGATGATCACATCCGCGCCGTCGAGACACTCGACCCAGTCACCAAGGTGTTCGGCATCCCAATGAGCGCATTGCCATTCCGCGCAAACGGGATGGCGCGCAATCACCGTTACGGCGTGGCCACGTTCATGGAAATGTCGCGCGAGTATGTGCCCGATCTGGCCCGTTCCACCCGTAATTACAATTCGAAGGGGCGCGACCGACGCCATTCGAAGCCATTCTAGCTGAAAACGAGTAGAACTCCCAAAAAGGAAAAGCCCGGAGTGGTCGTGCTCCGGGCATAGAACTGGATGGATAGCGAGAGTTATCTTTCGCCGAAGGTCCAGCCGACGGAACCGCCGAACTCCGGAACCCAATTGCTTCCGAACTGGAAGAGGTTATTGACGTAGTGCGCGTCCACCTGAGGTCTTACGAAGAGGTGATCAGTAACGTAGAGGCGCACACCTGCTTCCATGTGCACTTGGAAATGATTGGAACTTTCCAGGTACGTGTTGCTGCTGTTGCAACCCGCAAGCGGATCGCAGGAAGACGAGGGGTAGTAGAACTTCAGGTCCATTCCGCCCAAGCCACCCTGAAATTCGGGCACAATGCGCTTGAACTTGTGACCGGTCGGCATGTAAATGAAATTGAAGTCGTAGAAGCTAGGGCGATAAGTGATTCCGCTGGCGTAATTGCCTTGTGAGAAACGAAAATCATATTCGCCACCTACACCGAAATGCGGGGTGAGCATATAATCGGCACCGATTTTGCCGAAGGTTCCGCCGAGTTTCGGCGTTGTGCTGAAAGTACCCGTGTTGAATGGATCGATCGAAGTCGGACTCGCGCTGTCGGTCGCGGTGCTGACGCCGAAAAGAACGTCGAGACCGCTCTGCGCCTGCGCTGCCGACGTGCCCAAAGCAACAGCTGCCGCTAAACACAATAAGTTACTTAGTTTCAAAGCTGCAATTCTCCTCTGTTTCAAGCGAGCGAAATGCGGCTTTTGTTTGAATGTCGAGACTAACTGGTTTGAATTATCGCGATTCTACTAAGAATTGCGTGCCGCATTTGCTTGCTTACGACTTAGTGGACGTAAGCAAACAAAGCGACGGTTTCAACGAAGTGATTCAACCGAGAAAAATCTAAATTATTCGGTTTTCAAGCGATGGAAGGATCGATGCTGTCCGGATTCAAGCCGAGATCAAGGATTGCCTTTTTGGCTGGTCCAGGATCGTACTGACCTGATGCGGCAAGCTTCGATAATGCAGCACCCGCAATGCTTTCCGCATCGACTTCGAAGAACCGGCGGAGATGTTGGCGGTTTTCGCTGCGCCCGAATCCGTCGGTGCCCAAAGATACGAGGCGTCCGGGAAGCCAGGGCGAGACCTGATCGGCAACAACCTTCATGTAATCAGTGGCCGCGACGATAGGCGCATCCGTACGAGCGAGAGCCTGAACCAGATATGGGCTGCGCGGCGGCTGATCCGGATGCAGGCGATTCCAGCGCTCGGTTATGAGCGCATCACGACGGAGCTCGGTGTAGCTGGTGACGCTCCATACGTCGGAATGTACGCCGTACTTTTCAGCGAGGATCGTTTGCGCGCGCAGTGCTTCATTCAGAATGGGACCGCTGCCGAACAGATTGATCTGAGCGCGGCCTGTTTCCGAAGGCTTGTAAAGATAGATGCCGCGCAGGATGCCTTCGCGAATGTCCGGATTGTTCTGCGGCATGGGAGGCTGCACGTAGTTCTCATTGCAGACTGTTAGGTAGTAGAAGTGGTCTTCGTTGTTTTCGTACATCGTGCGGATTCCGTCCTGCACGATGACCGCGATTTCATAGGCAAACGCCGGATCGTAGCTGCGGCAGGTGGGAACAACACTCGATAACACCTGGCTGTGTCCATCATCGTGCTGCAGTCCTTCGCCTAGCAGAGTGGTGCGACCGGCGGTGCCTCCCACCAGGAATCCTTTCCCACGCGAATCACCAAAGGCCCAGATGAGATCCCCGACGCGCTGGAAACCAAACATCGAGTAGTAGATGAAGAACGGAATGGTGGGAACGTCGACGTTCGCGTAGGCAGTACCTGCAGCCGTAAACGAGGCCATGGCGCCGGCTTCGGTGATGCCTTCTTCCAGAATCTGCCCGTTCTGTGCTTCCTTGTAGTACATCAGAACGTCGCTATCGACAGGCTTGTAAAGCTGGCCGCCGGCCGCGTAGATTCCGCGCTCGCGGAACATCGATTCCATACCGAAGGTTCGCGCCTCATCGGGAATGATGGGCACGATGTATTTGCCGATTTCGGGAACTTTGAGCAGCGCCTTGAGTACGGAGACTAAAGCGCTGGTGGTGGACGCCTCGCGCCCGCGCGAACCGCCGAGTGACTCGTGGAAGATCTCGAGATCAGGGGCCTTGAGCTCAATCTTCTTGGGGGCACGCTGGGGAAGATATCCGCCGAGAGCTTCGCGGCGCTCTTTCAGGTAGGCGATTTCGGGGCTGTTGTCCGGCGGTTTTACGAAGGAGATCGCCGAGATCTGTTCGCGCGTTAAACCAACGTTGAACCGGTTGGCAAGATAGAACAGTTCGTCTTCGTTTAGCTTTTTCTGCTGGTGCGTGATGTTCTTGCCCTCGCCAGCTTCGCCGAGACCGTAACCTTTGACCGTTTTCATAAGAATGACGGTTGGCTGGCCTTTGTGCTCAGTGGCACGCTTGAATGCGTTGTAAACCTTGACGGGATCGTGACCGCCCCGGCGAAGGGCACCGAGCTGTTCGTCGGACATGTTCTCGACCAGCTTGAGCAATTCGGGATATTTCCCGAAGAACTCTTTGCGAACATACGCGCCCCCGCGGGCTTTGAAGTTCTGATACTCACCGTCAACGCATTCTTCCATCCGCTTTAAGAGGAGACCGGATTGATCGCGCGCGAAGAGTTCATCCCAATCGCTGCCCCAGAGTACTTTTATGACGTTCCAACCGCCGCCGCGAAAGACGCGTTCGAGTTCCTGAATGACGCTGCTGTTGCCGCGAACTGGGCCATCGAGGCGCTGCAGGTTGCAGTTGATGATAAAGATCAGATTGTCAAGTTTTTCGCGAGAGGCGATATGCAGCGCGCCCGTCGACTCGGGCTCATCCATTTCGCCGTCGCCCAGAAATGCGTAGACTTTACGGCCGGTCGGTTCAATGATTCCCCGATTTTCGAGATAGCGCAGGAAGCGGGCGTTATAAATAGAATTGATCGGCCCGATGCCCATCGAAACGGTCGGGAACTGCCAGAAGTCCGGCATGAGCCAGGGATGCGGGTAGGAAGAAAGTCCCGGTGTGTCCCGCAGCTCGTGGCGGAAGTTCAAAAGGTGTTGCTCGCTGAGACGTCCTTCGAGAAAGGCGCGGGCATACACTCCGGGAGATGCGTGTCCCTGGTAGTAGACGAGATCGCCAGGTTTGTCTCCGTAGCTTGCACGAAAGAAATGGTTAAAGGCTACCTCGCTGACGGCGGCGAGTGAAGCGTAGGTGGAGATGTGGCCGCCGATATTGGGGTCATATTTATTGGCACGGACGACCATGGCCGCCGCATTCCAGCGAATCAGACTTTTGATGCGCCGTTCCAGAGCGCGGTCACCTGGGTACGGTACTTCCTCGTGGGCTGGAATCGTATTCCAGTACGGCGTGTTCAGAGTCTCTTTGGCGGATACCCCGAATTCGGCGGCGCGGGCCAGCAATCGATCGAGCAGGTAGGCAGCGCGATCGTTACCGGCTTCATCTATAACCTGATCAAGAGCCTCAAGCCATTCGGAGGTCTCCTGAGCATTCAGGTCCGTTTCGCGTTCTTCTTTCGTCTTCAGCATCTCTAAAAGCTAAGTTTCACAATACGTTGTTCGGTTTGCTCGAAGCAATCACACTGCGGCAACGCTGGTTGTTACGGCAGGCGGAATGCCGGCGGGCGATCTCTGGCTAACAGTTAATTATCGCCTATCGCTTGCTTTTCGTTCGCGGCTCAGGCAATCTAAAAGGTTTTCGGAGAACAACTCTTATTAATGAAGGTGCGAGTCCTCTATCATGACCACTGCTTTGATGGAGCGGCATCCGCAGCATTTGTCACGCGGTTCTTACAAAGCAAATTTTACCCGGATGCGAGCTTCGACTATACCGGCCTGGCTCATCGGGCCGATCAACTGTTCGAGAACGGCCTTTTCGATGGAGATGTAAATGTCATCGTTGATTTCAAATACGCTCCTCACCCGAAACTCACCTGGTGGTTTGATCATCACCAGAGCGCGTTCCTGAGTCCGGAGGACGCAGAGCATTTTCGTCACGACACCTCTGGCCGAAAGTTCCTGAATCCGAGCTACCGGTCGTGCACGAAATTCATCTCAACCGAAGTCAAACAGAGATTCGGCTTCGAAGCGCCGGACCTGGAGGACCTAGTTACCTGGGCCGACGTCGTGGACGGGGCGTTATACGACAGCGCGGAAGCCGCCGTGAAGATGGACGAGCCCGCGATGAAGCTAACACTGGTGATCGAAGGCAGCAAGGGACCGCGCCTGGTGCAGAAGGTCATCCATCTAATGCAGCATCAGAGTCTGGCGCAGATCATTTCCGATCCTGAGATCACGGCGATGTATAACCGCCTGCATCAAATCCACCTGCGGAACATTGACATTATCAGGCGGGCCGGTTCCTGCGATAACGGCGTGATTTATTTCGACCTCGTGAATTACGGGATTGAAGGCTACAACAAATTCATCCCGTACTATTTGTTCCCCGACTCAGCCTATACGGTGTCCGTTTCAACTTCGAGTTTCCGGACGAAGGTGTCGGTTGGGTCAAACCCCTGGGTGCGCGAGCCGCTGCGCCATAATCTTGCGACGATCTGCGAGCGCTACGGCGGGGGCGGTCACCCGAAAGTCGGCGCCATCAGCTTTCCGATTGGCGCGTTGGATGAGGCCCGACGCGCGGCGCTCGAAATCAGGGAAGAGTTAAAGGACTAGCCTCGCTGTTGGCTGGCGACGAGCTTTTCGATGTGCTTGGCGAGGATGTCGACTTCGATGTTTACTCGCGAGCCCGGCTGGTACGCATGCAACGTGGTGTGCTCGAAGGTATGCGGAATGATTGTAAAGGCGATAGCAGCTTCGCTTTCTTCGCCCTCCCGGATACCGGCGACGGTCAGGCTGATGCCGTCGACCGCGACTGATCCTTTCATGACAACATAGCGGCTCAGTTCGCGCGCGATGACGATTTCGAGCCACCGATTGTCATCGCCCAGAGCGTCAAGCGAAAGGATGCGGCCGGTCCCGTCCACGTGCCCAAGGACAAAATGACCGTCCAGGCGGCTAGCGGCTCTGAGAGGACGTTCCAGATTGACGGGCGACCCTGGCCGGAGGTCCCCAAGGTTTGTGCGCCGTATGGTTTCGGGAGCAACGTCCGCAGAGAACTGATCGTCGCTGAGAGTGACGGCCGTCAAACACGTGCCGTTTACAGCGATGCTAGCGCCAACGGTCGCATCTGCGAGTACGGAGGAACAACTCACGGTCAACCGCGCTCCGGTCTCGCGCTCTTCCCATGCGGCGACCCGGCCAAGTTCCTCAACAATTCCGGTGAACATCAGTTTTTGATGAGATAAGCTTCCACCGCGAACTCGTTCGGCGAGATGGGATGGACGGTCATGCGGTCGAGCAGCATGGCATCGGCGCGCCTCATGCGGCCTGGGCCGCCGGCAACGGGAAGGCTTTTCAGACCGCCCAGGATCTTCGGTGCATAGTAGAACAGCACCTTGTCCGCCAGTTGGCCGTCGAGCATCGTCCAGTTGACTTTACTTCCGGCTTCGACCATCAGCGAGAGGTAGCGCTCCTTTGCCAAGTACTCGATGACCTGCTGGGGGTCCGTACGACCTCCGATGCCATCTGCGATCAAAACTGTGGCGCCGGCATCTTCGAGTGCTTTCTTGCGGTCGCGCGGCGCGGCGGTCGTGCCCACGATGAGCAAATCGTTTTGCGCACTCGCCACCATTTTAGAGTCGAGCGGGATGCGCAACTGAGAATCGAGAACGATACGCAGCAGAGGGCGGCTGCGCGGGAGGCCTGAGCGGTCGGTCAGCAGGCAATCGTCTTCGAGAACGGTGCCGAGCCCGGTGAGGATGGCATCGGAATAGTGGCGTACTTGCTGTACATCAGCGCGGGCGATTTCGCTCGTGATCCAACCGACGTTGTCCTGCGGGGCGGCGATTTTGCCGTCGAGCGTCAGGGCGGCTTTTACCGTGACCAGCGGACGACCGGTGCTCATGAAATGGACGAACGCTTCATTCAGCGCGGCAGCTTCCGCCGCGTGCTCCGTGTCCATTTCAACATTGATGCCGGCAGCCCTCAGGCGAGCGAAACCCGTACCGCTCACTCGCGGGTTAGGATCCTGCATGGCACAGACCACGCGCGCGACGCCGGTCTCGATGATGGTGTCCACGCAGGGACGGGTCCTGCCGTGATGCGAACAAGGCTCGAGGGTCAGGTACAAAGTGGACCCGCGTGCGTCCGCTGCTGCTTCCCTGAGGGCAATGATCTCGGCGTGATGCACGCCTGCCCAGGTGTGAAAGCCCCGGCCGATGATTTTACCGTCGCTGACGACGACGGCGCCAACGGTAGGATTCGGGCTGGTAAGACCGCGGCCCTCTTGAGCGAGCCGCAGCGCTTCACGCATGTAATGCGAACAATTCTTCATCGCGAGCGCATGTCAGTCGAAAAGAGATTGCACGAACTTATCGGGTTCGAAGGGAAGCAGATCGTCGATTTTCTCGCCCACACCAACGAAGCGGATGGGAAGACCTAGCTCCCGCGCGATCGAAACAACGACGCCGCCCTTAGCGGTTCCGTCGAGCTTGGTCAGGATAATGCCGGTGACACCCGCGGATTGCGTGAACTTGCGGGCCTGTTCGACACCGTTCTGGCCGGTGGTCGCATCGAGCACGAGCCAGACTTCGTGAGGCGACCCGGGCACGACCCGTTCGCAAATCCGGCGCATTTTCTCGAGTTCCGCCATAAGGTTTTCTTTGGTATGAAGACGCCCCGCGGTATCGACAATGACGTAATCGACGCCACGCGCTTTTGCAGCCTGCAAGGCATCGAAAACTACCGCGCTGGGGTCTGCTCCTGTCTTCTGGCGAATCATATCGACACCGGCGCGTTTCGCCCAGACATCCAATTGTTCGATAGCGGCAGCGCGAAATGTATCGGCGGCGCAGAGCAGAACGCTTCGTCCCTCGCCGAGAAAGCGGTGGGCAAGCTTGCCGATGGTGGTGGTCTTGCCGGCGCCGTTTACGCCAACGACCATCACCACCGCGGGTGGAGTCGAGACGACGTGAATCGGTGTCTCCGATGCACGCAAAACTTCGAGCAGCTGTTCGCGGATGAGGTTGCGGATTTCGGCGACGTCGCCGGTCATCGCGCGGTGCACTCGCTGGCGGATCTGCTCCAGGATGTCTTCAACCGTGCGCACACCGAGGTCTGCGGTGATGAGCGTGTACTCGAGTTCCTCAAGCAGATCCGCATCGATTTCTTTTTTCCCGGAGAGAACGTCTTCGATCCGGTCCACGAGACCTGAGCGGGTTTTTTCGATGCCCGCTTTCAGCCGATCAAGGAGATTAGGTTCGGTGGGAACCGATCCAAAAAGGGTTTGGATGGCCATAGAAAGTAAGAGGCATGAGGCTCTCTCAGACCCTCCGCTCTTTCAATCAGTGTAGCGAGGCGCCTTAGACCGTAAGAGGAACGTCGCGGTCGCAGTACCCAACCATCTGTCGTGAAATGAGTTTCCGGCTGCATACTGAGTGCAATGCAAGCCGCTCCACACGCGGATATTCATCAGCCGCGACCGGTAATCAGGGACGGCCCCGACAGGCGAGCCTCCTCCCTTCGTCTTCTGGCTGTGGCTCTGATTACCGGAGTCGCGGCCGAGCAGGTTGGACCGTCCCCGCTGCGAGCCGTGCTTTCGGGCCTGAGGCTGGATAGCGCCGGAACTGCCCTGAGCCTGGTGATCGCTCTTTTGCTGGCGGTGATCATTCACGAGGCCGGTCACCTGACCGCTGCCAGTCTCATGGATTTCTCCTTCATGGGCGCTTCCGTCGGGCCGCTCCGAGTCACTCACCTGCACGGCAGGTGGGACGCGCGCCTGGTTGCCCGGAATCCGTTATCCGCCTCCATCTCTGCGATCCCACGGCACATGGGGGATTGGGGGAGGAGGATGTCGGTAGTGATTGCGGGCGGACCTGGGGCCACTCTGCTCTCGGGAATCGCGGCCGCTGTCCTGTTCCTGAACCTGCCCGGCGATGGCACGGCGAAGAATTTCTTGGTCGGACTGGCGCAGGTCAGTTTTTACATCTTCGTTCTCGGCCTGATCCCGAATGCGCGGGACGCAAGAGTCAGGAATGATGCCAGGCTGCTGCTTACGGTGCTGAATAGATCCGGTGAGGGCCAGGAATTGTTTCTCTACAACAGCGTAGAGCAGCAGCGACTCCTGGGTGCGCGGCCGGCGGATCTGCCGCGACACCTGATTCATCCCCTCATGGAATTCCGGGGAAGGCGTGACTTTTGTTACTACTTCGCTCACACGGTCGCGGAGTGGGCGTCAGACCGCGGCGAGTTGACAGATGCGGAAGTGTGGTACCGCGAAGCGCTCGCAAGAAGTGAAGATTGTGATGAGCGGATCAGGTCACTGGCCCGCGCCCACCTTGCCGCTTTTTTACTTCTGGAGCACGCGGATGCGGAGAGTGCCCGCAAAGCTCTCCAGGGCGTGGAATTGCACCTTCTCTCGCCTGCTTATCTGGCGGCGCGAACGCTCGCGGTGGCAGCATTCACCGAAGGCAATCAGAAGGCGGTGCTCGATGCGATCGTAACAGGGCGTTCCGCGCTTCGCTCTGACCTCCCTTTGTACCAGCGCGAGCGGAAATTGCTCGCGAAGCTCCAGGCAATGACTTGCGCGACACGATTCACAGGCCTGGGAACCGATGGGCCGATGGGTTCGAAATGCTCGTACCTGGCGGAGTGAAATTGTTGTCTCGTTCGGCGGTCCAAACCTGAAACAAATCGCTGCGGGTATGATCAAAACTTCAGAGGCCCCGCCAGAAACCCCAGTTAAAGGCCGGTCCGCCTCGTCATGCAAAACGGCTCAGGTAGTGGCTGGGGGATTGCTCGCGCTGATGCAGATTGGTGACCGCGATCATCTCGCCTGCATTCGGCAAGAAAACGCTCGAGATGACATCGCCAGCGCATACCAATACGAGACGACGACTCGCGCTACTGTTTTCCGTTCCTCTGGCCTTCAGCATCGTCTTCTTTTCGATCTCGTTACTGGGCGAGCATACCGATCTGTCGCTGCTTCGTAATCAGAATCTGCTATCGAGCATTGTCCAGCTCCGGGCTTCGGCAAACGATATCGAGAGCGGCGAACGAGGTTTCCTCCTGACAGGGGGCGAGCAGTACCTATTACCCTTTCAGCATGCGGAGGCTGCCCTGCCGAGCCAGGTTGAATCGTGCAGACGCTACGCCAAGGACGTTGATGCGGATCTTCAGAAGCGGGTCACACTGTTCATCAACCTGGTTCAGCAACGAGTCGCCCTGGCACGACAGGTTCTACAGGCGCAGCGGCAGAACGGATTTTCGGCGGCGCTAATGCAGGCGCAGTCGGACAATTCGGAAGAAAACATGAATTCCATCCGCAAGAGCATGGAAGAACTACGTCTGAGGCTGGATGCGAATCAAACGGAGTATCTGAACCGGCAGCGGGAGCTGAACCATACCGCGTTCCTGTTTTTTGCGTTAGGCATGATCGTGATGATCGTCGTCATGATGTGGCTCTACAATGCAACTGTTTCTTATCTGCAGGCGCGCGATGAAGCCGACGCACGTTTGCACGCGCTGAACACGGACCTGGAGGGCCGGATCGAAGCGCGAACGAGAGATCTTCAGATCGCGAATGAAGAGCTACAACAGTTCGCATACGTGGCGAGCCATGATTTGCAGGAGCCCCTCCGGACGATCATCAGCTTTACTCAGTTGCTGGCCTCCCGATACCGGGGGCACCTAGACAGCGATGCCGACGAGTTCATCGGTTATATCGTCACGTCGGCGAGACGGATGACTGACCTGATCAATGGGCTGTTGACGCTGGCGCGGCTTCGTAAGGCAGGCCAGCCCACCACTCCGGTCCGCTTCGAGAAGCTGCTTCAAGACGCCGAGAGCGCATTGCAAGCGGCGATCCGGGAGAGCGGCGCCGAAATCACTCATGGTTCGCTTCCGGACTTGATCGTCGATCCTGTGCAGTTCTCCCAGGTGTTTCAGAACCTACTCGCGAACGCGATCAAATACCGCAGAGACGTTCCCGTGCGTGTGCATGTAGCGGCACGGCGCGATGGCACGAACTGGGTGTTCTTGGTTTCCGATAACGGGCTCGGCTTCGACCAGCAATTCGCAGACCGGATCTTTGGCCTTTTTCAAAGATTGCACAGTAGGGAAATCGCCGGTACGGGCATGGGGCTGTCGATTGCGAGGAAGATCGTGGAGCGCCACGGCGGACGAATCTGGGCAGAATCGAAGCCCGGGGTTGGATCTACGTTCTCCTTCAGTCTGCCGGTGAGTCTGGAAGCAACGCGTGATGAATCCTCGGCCGCACCTCTGCGGGTCGTGGCGCATGGAAGCGGATCGAACTAGTAAATCGTCCCGATGATTTCGATACCGGCGCTGGAGTCCAATCGCTGCGCTCATGGCTCTGCTAACGCCAATCGGAGCTGCGGATGACCAGCTTTTGTCCGGCCAGGTCCAGAGATCAAGAAGGTCAAGTGGCCAATTTGCGTACCGGTAGCACGGGTCGTCGCGAGATGAATTCGATCACGAACAGATGAGAAACGGGCTACGCTCTACGCCGACGCTGCTTTTCACTTTGCAACTGTTCACTTGAGTGCGCCGGCTCCGTTGGCCTCGTCTCCGGCATCGCTCTCTGATAAAGAACCCCACCCATCACGACCACACTCGCTAATCCCCAGAAACTGGCATTAAACCCAAGCGTCTTGGCAATGTAACCAAACAGCGTGTCACTCGTAAACCCACCCAGCGCGGTGGCCGATTGAGCCGAAGCTCGGAGAAAGTTGAAGCGGCCGGTGCCTCGCGCGAGGTCGGCAGAAATCAACGTCAGCAGCACACCGAACGTCGCAGCGGCCAGCCCGTCGAAAGCGTGAAGCCCAATCAGGTAGTACTGATTGTGGCTGACGACGGTCATTGCATTTCTGATCGCAAGTGACCCGAAGGCGACGAGGAATAATGGCTTTCTTCCCCAGCGATCGGCTGCATGACCTGACCCCGCAGCGACGCCTATCATCACGGCTTCTGCAATCATCACTACCGCCGAGATCTGCCAAACCGCGGATTGCCCTTGCTTGCCCTGCGTGAGAATTTGACTGAGCCGCGGAAGAGTGGCTGCATTGGCGCAGAAAAATAGGGTCACGCACGCGAGAAACAGCAGAACACTTTTGTCCCTGCGCGGTGATCTGCTCATCCGGCGGGTGCGGATGCGGCTCGTGCCCGGACTTTGCCATGTAGCCATGCAGCCAGCTCTGGAAGTGTGCGAGCACTTGAGGATCGCATCGTTTGGGCTTGGCTTTCAACAGTCGATCGATCGGGTTTTGTAAGTCGATATCGATCGATCCGGGCGCGCGCGCGTTCCTTATATAGGGGTGGGCCTGTTATGAGCCCACCCTGGGCCTGTTTTGAGTCCAGGGGTGGGCCTGTTATAGGCCCACGTTCTATCAGTACTGTTTCGAGAAAGGAGAGCTGGTAACTGCTGGCGCGCGTGGCGCTGCCGCCGTCGGTGTGGATCAATCCTCGCTCTGCGAGCGAGTGGATAGCGGCCGTCACGTTGGATCTACTTAGGCCTGTGCTTTCAGCTAATTGGCGTGTGGACTGCGTAGCTTGACGGTCTTCGTTGGCGCGTCTGGTGAGCTCGAGCAGAATTCTGAGCTCTGCTTCTTTCAGGCTGCTGGCTAGCGCGGCGATGCGTTGCAGCGCGTCTTCCATGAATGGCTCCCGATTTGGTTAAGCCGGACCATTCCTGGCAAAATGAAGAAGGTCTCCGGCGTTGTTCTGGGTTCCGATGCACCGATTGGTCTTGGCGGATTAGGCGGTGTCCGGTGAATTACATGCGCGTCCGGGGCTATTTGTTCCGGATAGTTGCTGAGCGCTCTGCTCTCCTTCCCAACCGCTGAAGCGGTCTCCTACAGCGGTTTACAAGAGCGTATTATATGCGGTAGTCTAGGGTTAATGTCCACTCAGATCGCGCTGTTCGATCTCGGTCCCGACCTGGCCGAGCTGCGGGAACGGAGGGAATCGCTGATGAGGGCATCGAAAGCACCCAACACCAACAAGGCGTATGCGCACGCGGTCAAACAGTTCGACCGCTGGTGTGCGAACGCCGGCCGCTCGGCATTGCCCGCGAGCGAAGAGACGGTTTCGCTGTTTGTGACCTGGGCGATCTCACGCTGGCGCCTGGCGACCGTGCGGCTGATGCTGGCCGCGATCACCGTGCAGCATGAATTGCAGGCGTTTGCCTCGCCGGTGACGCCCACGATCCGCGCCCTCGTGAAGAACGCGGCCCGGGTGAAGCGCGAGAAGCAGGGCGGCAAAGCGGCGCTGATGCCGGCGCAGCTGCGGCGCCTGTGCCGAGGCCTCGATACGACGGAGACGATTGACATCCGGGATCGGGCGATGATCCTGCTGCAATTCGCCTGCGGCTGGCGGAGTGCGGAGGTCGTCTCTCTCGACCTCGCCAATGTGCGCTTCACGAGTGCCGGCCTGGCGGTGACCTTGGGCGCGAGTAAAACCGATCAGGACGGCTCCGAGGGCCGCTACGTGGGGCTGCCGAAGGGACAGCACGAACTCACGTGCCCGGTGCGGGCGCTGCGCGCCTGGGTGAACGTGCGGGGCAGCGAGGAGGGGCCGTTGTTCTGCCGGATCAACTTCCCGTCCGGCCGCGTGTTCGCGCACAGGCGGTTACATCCCAAGGTGGTACGGGCCCGGCTGCAACTGGCGCTCGAGAAGATCGGGGAACCGGCGAATGCCTACGGCTCGCATTCTCTACGCAGTGGCATGGTGACGACCTGCATTGAGCGGGGTGAGTCGGAGCTCGCGATCATCCAGCGGACCGGGCACAAGAACCTGGAGACACTCAAGAAATACGTGCGGCCGGCGCAGGCCTTCCGCCGCGATCTGCTGGCGGGGGTGCTGTGATGCCTACCGCGAACGAAAGAAGAAAAACGTTGGAGGAAGACGCCGAGCGCGCGCGCACACAAAGCGATAGCCAGCTGCTTGCGGACCACAAATTTTTTCTTTTTAGGTGCAGCGAGCTGTCGGAAATTACGCGCGCGGAACTTGCCAGGCGAGGACTCCTGCATTCTTTCGAAGACCATCCGCTCTCTGGCGTGCGCTGAGCCTTGCCGGGGCGGAATTGGCCGGCGGACGATCCGACGCTGTACGTGGAGTTCGACGGCCGCGACGTGTGGGTGCAACTCCCTTTGGGATGGACCGAAAAGATGGAGCGGATGCTTGCGCTGTTCGATTCTTTGCCGCCGGCCGCGCGCATCGCATTGCGAACGTGTCAGAATCGCAGGTGCACGGATCGCACAACGGCGTAGGATGGCTCCCGCGTCGTAGGTGCATCTTTGGCGGATTCCGTGCGTGCGGGAGAGCTCGGGGCCAGGTATGGACCGTTGCTCCGAGTTTCTGCCCTGAACGCCCTCAATGCGACAAAAACGACGGTGTCGTTATTGCTGTCGCAATTGTCGCAAATCCGATTGTAAAGATTCGTACAGTTTCAGCTGAAGGTCCTGATATGGGGCTGTTTCGGCGCTTTTAGCGCTGGTTTTTGCGGCGAGACTGCAGGGTGATTTAGTTTATCGGAGTTGAGCGAAAATGGAGCGGCCTTGCTATCAGGCCAGGTCGACCTTCACACCTGGGCAGAACACGTTCGGCATAGATGACAGAATCTTTGGAATCGCACAGGAATTCCTATATCCGGGCAAATTATCCAGCCCGCTCCATGAGGGCTATCGCGCGCGATTTAGGTTGGTCAACCTCAGATCCTGTGAGGCTACGACTGGTCGCAATGGGAATTCCAATTGCGAAGCCGTTACGCCGCCCGCGACGATTTGGCCGCTGTTCTACTCTCACCAAGGATGCACACGAGATCCTAGAAGGCTGGTTGCTGAGCGACGGTTACCTGAATAAAGGCAGCGGTCCGGGATCAACGCCTCGCTTTGGATTGACGCTAACAGCTGCGAGTGAAGAGGCGCTCTTATACACCCAGCAAAACGTAAAGCTCGCCTGGCAAAAGTCGTACTACACGAAATCGGCACATAGGGACAAGTATGGTTGGAACCACAAGACCACACTTACGTTATGTTCGCTCTCGGACAAGTCACTCGTGCCCTATTACGAACGGTGGTACGACGAGACTGGAGAAAGTCGAACGAAAAAGAGGCTGCCTGCAGATTTCCGGCTTACACCAAAGATCATGCGATTTTGCATGTACGGAGATGGAGCCAGAGCAAAGGGACATGCCGTATTCATTTGTCTTCAAGGTCTACCCCTTGCAGATAGGCAGCGCCTTGGGTCGATGCTACGGGCGCTTGGCTTTGACTTCGAAATCGACTGCCAAGGACGGTTTTTACTCTCTGGTGTAGATCGCGTCAACAAGTTTCTCGACTGGCTCGGTGAACCGGAAATATCGTGTTTTGCTTACAAGTTTGTTCGACCACCCGTACTGATAGGGGGTAATAAATTCGGTCAAGATGAACGCGAGCAACACATCATTGGCCTGATCACCGAAATGGCAGACAGCATTACAAGTAACCGTGTGATTTGTGATCGTTTGAACACGTTAGGTCTGACGAAGCGCTCCGGTGGCAAATGGAGTATCACTGATATCGCACTACTACGTCGACGGTTTGGACTACCACAACGGGCGACGAGAGCAAACAAAACCCATGAACAATTCGTTGCTGACGCGATCAGAGTTCACGGGTGCCAACGATACCAATACTTAACTCGATATCAAGGTTGTATGCATCCGATCAGCATTAGATGCCTTCGGTGTAATCACGATTTTGCACTGATTCCGCTGCGTCATGTCATCAACAAACAAGGATGCCCGAACTGCAGTGAGTATGTCTCAAAAAAGAAAACAACCGAACAGTTCATCCAAAAGGCACGGGAGATCCACGGTTCGTTTTACGGATATGAGGACGTTACATATGTGAACGCCCACACAGCCGTCAGCATCGTATGTCCTATTCACGGACGCTTTTCCCAACGAGCATACGCACACCTTCAGGGGCAAGGCTGTAATAAATGTGCTCAGGCCTTGAGAGTGCGAGGAAGAAGGGCGGCCGCCGCCGCTCGATCAGGCTCCAATTAACTTAGGTAACGATGCTGCGGCCTAGCCCATGCCTTAGCGGTCTGCTGGGTTTCGCTTTTTCCGATTAGTCCAAAATATGCCTGCCAGGCCTGCAAGGATCACCAGGTCTGTGGCTGGCTCAGGAGTCGTGGTAGCAGCGTTCACCGAAACGTTATCAATTGCGTTGATGCCGACCCGCGCTGCCGATTCGTTTAGGAAACCGATGGTCGTGCTGCTGCCGGTTGCCGTGAACAAGTACGTGAACTGCTCGAAATTTACACTTAGCGGGCTTGCACCGTCATTCGTCGCCGTTTGAAAAGAACTTCCATTCAGTTGAACGGCAACAGTTGCGGCACCAGATTGGGGATAGCCCGGATTGTTTATGTCGCCAAGGTAGAAGGTCAGGTTGTACACCGTGCCAACAACCGTCGAAATCTGTTGTTGTACTCCTATGGAAGCGCCATTGTCTAGTGTTCCTGTCAAATCGAGCGCTTGGGTGCCTTCTTGGACGGTGTAAGTCACGCTGCCAGGGCCCGTCTCCGTATTTGGATAGACCGATACATTTCCGGCTGTGGATCCGAAGACACTCCAAACACCATCGATTACTTGTCCGGGCACGAATTGCGCCGTTCCAGAATTCATACCTCCGGGACCGACTACAGGCATTTCAAATCCGCCGTCCGTTATAAGATTTGCGGATGCTGTTGCGCAACTTACGGTGAGAAGAACCGCCGATCTGAAGACCACGCTGACGATGGGCATCACGCTTGAGCTTTTGGAATCCGCAATTTTGTTCATCAGGCCTCCAATCGGCGCTGAGTGAGTATACATGAACAAATTTGAGGAACAGCCGATCGCCGGGAGCGACCTTTGCGACATTCGCGACAGCGTGGCGCGATTGTCGCCATTGGCAGCGAGCGAGGCCTCGCGGGCACGCCAAGCGCACTTTACCTTTGCTGCCGCAGGCCGCGGCGCCGCCATGGAGTGTTTAATCAGCGCCCGTGAAGACGCGCCACTTGCCTTGATAGAAATAAAGAACCGCCGAGCTTTTGCCCACAAAAGCATCTTCGATTCCCTGATGATTCATCGGAAGGGGGGATGACGCTTCACCACCCCAGGTCTGGTATTGTCTGATCTGCTTAGGTCCGATGGGTAGGATTTGACGGGAATAGCCTATCTGGGTTCCACCCTCGCTTTGTAGCGAATCCCGATCCGCTTCACGAGCAAGCTCCCTTACTTGGCTTATCGATGCGTTCGGAAACACGAGAATGATGGACGTTCGGTTCACCGAACACAAAACAGCCCAGTCGAGTTCAGTCGGTTCGATAAATGAACCTTTGATCACGTTGTGGGGTGTCTTTTCTCCCCAGAGTTGGGGGATTGTGCACCCCCGTCGATTCAATTCCTGACGGATGGTCAGTGGTAGTTGAGGGAAGCTGGACGGCCGGAGTCGGATGATTTGGCGGTCTGCCTTCTTAAAATCAAGCGATGCTTCGGTCTGGCCAAAACCAATAACGCTGATGAGCAAAGTCAGAGTGGCTGTTACGTACCTGGGGCTGTAGCGGAGCATTGACAGTGTCCTTTCGGCAAGCCTGAGTAAGCTCGCCGACCAAGCTACTGAATTATGTGGTGCAAAGTTTCAGCGATGTTTGGAGTTGCCTCACCTCGTGCGCGCCGGGCAGGCGGAAAGCGCCACTGCCGGCACATGAAATACTTCATTGGTGGTTAGGACCCCCGGGGCTCGGTTTCATCTCATAATAATCGCGAGGCTGGGACGATGCGCATATGGCTGTCCAGGAATTCCGCGATAACCCTGCGCGATCAACTGACGACACAGCTCATGCTCGGTGTGGTCAGTGAAGAACTGAAAACTGGCGAGAAGCTGCCCAGCGTACGCCAACTGGCCCACCGGTGCCATATCCATGCCAACACGGTCAGTGCTGCCTACCGCGACCTGGAGGCAAAGGGGTGGCTCGATTCTAAAAAAGGCAGTGGAGTTTTCGTTCGGGACCTTCGCGCCTCGCCGACGGTCGAAGAGAGCCGATCGCTCGATGAGCTGATCGAGAGCTTTCTGGAAGCCGTGCGGGCGCGCGGATTCTCCCTGGCCTATGTGAGAGCGAGGCTCACCTATTGGCTTGATGCCGTGCCAGTCAGGCGGCTTATCGTGGTCGAGCCGGAACCTGAATTGTGCGAAATTGTTGTTGCCGAATTGCGCGAGCGGCTGTCCGTACCTGTGACCGGTCAAATCCTGGACGGCGATTTAGTGCCGGCTCAACTCGTCGGAGCCGCCGTAACCGCGCTGATCAGCCGAGCACAAATCTTACGCGCGGCCCTTCCTCCGACAATCCCGCATCTGCTTCTGCGGCTGCGGTCTGTACCGGAGTACCTGCACGGGCAGGAACGGCCCACGCCAGACGCGCTGATCGCCGTGGCATCCGCTTCTCCGGAGATTCTGCGGCGGGCTCGCACCATTCTCGC
>JAFAUR010000195.1 GCA_019243205.1 Acidobacteriaceae bacterium
CGGCTTGCAGAGGCCGGAGTGCATTCTCGCCGAACCCGACGGCACGTTGTGGTCCGCCGATGCCAGAGGCGGAGTCGTACGGTTGAGCCCCGATGGTCACCAGCAAGTCATTACGCAACGCCATTCCGATCGTTTTGAATTCTCCGGTACGGAGGCTTCCCGCTACTTGCAAGGAACGCTGCCCAACGGCTTAGCGTTTGCACGCAATGGTGACATTCTGATCTCAAATTTCGGTACCGATCGCCTGGAGATCATGTCGCGCGACGGCACTTCCAAGGTTCTTGCCGACAGTATCGATGGCGCTCCCATCGGCAAAGTGAACTTTGTGCTTCGTGATTCGCGTGACCGAATTTGGGTGACGATCTCGACCAAGATTAAGAATTGGATGCACGCCCTCCGCACGGATCTGAGTGATGGTTATATCGTTCTATATGAACACGGAACATTTCGTATCGTGGCGGATGGGTTTCGGTTTACAAACGAAATCCGCATGGATGCGAAGGAAGAATTTCTCTACGTCGTCGAAACAACAGGTGGATGCATCAGCAGATTGCGCGTAACCGGAAACGGCGAATTGCGCGATCGAGAGATCTTCGGGCCTTCGAAATTAGGAAGGGGCGCCTGGCCGGATGGAATCGCATTCGATTCGTTTGGAAATCTTTGGGGAACGGCCGTCTATTCGGATAAGCTTTTTATTCTGACCCCGGATGGAGATTTGAAGATACTTTTGGACGAAGGAGATGCACAGAAGGTGGAAGCTCTCGAGGCTGCCTTCTTGCGTAACGCCGTAACGGAAGACGTGCTTTTTGCTACCGGACGCGGCATCGCACCGTGGATGGCAAGCGTTACCTTCGGCGGCCCTGACCTTCAAACGGTGTATATCGGATCTTTAAAAGGCTTTCGAATTCCGTATTTCCGCGCGCCTGTGTCCGGTTTACCGATGGTTCACTGGGCCGAGCGGCTGGCTGCGGTCACTTAGCTCTCGAACCTGGCTCGATTTTCGGCGCCTTCTAGTGAGCGCCTGCGCGCGCTCCCGCAGGAGTAGTCGTCGCCGCGTCCGGGAGCGCAAACGCGATGTAGCTTTTAGAGATTGCCGGCGCGTTTACGCCACCCGGCGCGAGCCGGCCGCCCTCCGGAAATGGATTGCCCCCGGAGACAGCAACGAGGATGTATTCACGGCCGTTCGCTTCGTATACTGCTGGAACCCCCAGAGACCCATTCGGCAAATCTTTCGCGCAAACGACTTCGCCAGTTTCTTTGTTCAAAGCGTATAGCTTGGAATCATTCCCTGCAAACAAAACGAGCCCGCCTGCGGTAAGCACAAAGCCGCTTTTGGGATACACATTACCTCTCAGCTTCTTGCTCGGGCCCGCTTGCGGCAAATCACCATATGGAGTTTGCCATTTGATTTTTCCAGTGTTGAGATCGTACGCAGTAATCGTGCTCCACGGCGGAGTAATCACGTACGATTCGTTGCCATAGCCGGTCTTATAGCGCGATGGCGGAGGTGTCACTCCAGGCGGGTAGTCGGGTTCTGTTCGATATATCGCCATCGCCAAAGCAATGGGAGGAGCCGCCGAGCCTACGGGAGCCGATTCTGGTTTGGTCAGGAAGGCGAGCAGATCGTTCATCAGCGGATCGGGAATGGAAGGGAACGCCGGCATTCCTCCCCGTCCTTTCGTAATCACCGTCCGCGTTGCATCCGTGCCTAGCCGGCTGACAGCGTTATCGATTTCGGGACCGCGGTCTCCCTTCAACTCGGGACCATGGCAAATCTGGCAGCTTTGCTCATAAACAGTCCGCCCGCGCTGCTCGGCCGTTGCGCTCATAGCAGCACGCGCCGCTCGCGCACTATGAGGCCGGTCCGGAATCAAGCCACCCAGATTGTCAGCAGTGGATTCGCCCGCCGGTACCAGCTTGACAATCGACGGCATGTCTTTCGACAACACATAAACCATCCCTTGTGCTGCGTCCGCACCAGTGCTGAAGAACAATGCGCCTCCGTTTACACTCGGAAGCTGGATTGTATCTACCAACCCAGGAGGCGTATAAAAGCCCGTGCGCGCCTTCGTCAGACGGTTCGTCCACCAGAGTTTCTCCTCGGGCGTCATAAATCCGTCATACATGTCCTTCACCGTCATACCTTGACGCCCAGATGGAGGAACGACAGTTGGAAAGGGCTGTGTTTTTGAAGTAACTTCGCCGGGAACATCAGACTGCGGAACAGCGCGCTCGACGATCGGCCACAGCGGCTTTCCCGTAAGGCGGTCGAATACATATAGGAAGTTGTTTTTTGACGCGAGTGCGACCGCATCCACAGTCTTGCCGTCATGTCTTACTGAAACAAGCTGTGGGGCAGAATCGGGATCGTAATCCCAGACATCGTGGTGAATGGTTTGGAAGTGCCACAGATATTTGCCCGTCCGCGCATCGAGCGCCAGCAGGCAATCGGCAAATAAGTTGTCGCCTTTCCGGTCGCCTCCGTAAAGTTCGTATTTTGCCGATGCCGTCGGGAAATACGCGATTCCGCGCTTCTCATCCACCGTAATTTCGCCCCAGACATCGACCCCGCCCATATACGTGTACGCGTTTGGCGGCCATGTGTCGTATCCAGGCTCGCCGGGGCGTGGGATGGTATGAAACACCCAGACCAGTTTTCCCGTAACCACATCAAAAGCCCGAATGTCGCCCGGAGGAGGCAGATATCCTTCGCCGGTCGCGCTGCCGAGAATGATCAAATTTTCAAAGATTCGGCCCGGGGTCCTCGACGCCAGCGGACGTGTGGCCCTATCTATTCCGGTCTTAAGATCTAACTTTCCATGATCGGCGAAAGAATCCACCAACTTTCCGGTGCGCGCATCGATCGCATACAGAAATCCTCCGGCCGTGACAAAGACGCGCCGGTCAGAGCGGTCCTTACTTTCCCAATAATTGGCGCCCCGCTGACCTGCTATGCCGCTGAACCTTGCGAGCCCGCCTGAGAACTCATGAACCCAGAGTTCCTTGCCTGTCGTTGCGTCCACTGCAACAAGAGATCCCTTTCGTGCTGCAATGTAGGCGATGTTATCGATGACCAACGGACTGAACGTATAGCTCAGATCATCGCCCGTGGGATAGCTCCAAGCGACATCGAGGTCATGTATGTTGTGCACATCAATTTGCTTCAGATCCGAATAGTGTGAACTGTCTGGACCACCGAGATAATCCCTCCAGTCTGTTCTGACGGCCTGTCCCGCGCAGAGCATCGCGACCGCAGCACACATGGCGGAGATATGAGCTAATCTCATGAGCTTTTCCTGAAGAATTTATTTCGCTTTGTGCATCTGGTTCCAAAAGATGAACGTCCCTTTGGAACAGGACGTAATGATATCCGGCCTACCATCCCGGTTCAGATCCGTTACCGCGAACTGCGATCCCACGCCCGACCGGTTGTGAATCAGCTCCGGAAGAAATTCTGCTCCGCCCTCGGCCTTCGGGTTCCGCACCGTCCTGTACCAATACAGAACAGCCGGCCCGTAGGGATCGGGATCAAGGTGACTCTCGAGATGCGAGTACAGCCGCTTGCCGATAATCATATCGGGAATACCGTCTCCGTCCAGATCGGCGAAAGCCGCGGCATGCGGTTCGGAAAATACTACGCCGCCGGCATTCTTCGTACTGAAGTCGCCCATAATGTCGTGCTTCACGAACGAGATGTTCCCTTGTGCGTCGCGCTTTTGTTCAAACCAGGCCAGACCCCAGCCATGCGCGGCGATCGCCGTAACAACATCGTTCAACCCGTCACCATTCACGTCATACACGCCCATTTCCGCGCCGCCCGTGCCAAACGCCTGCGGATGAAATTTCCAGAGACCGTCCGCCGCACCGCTAGCTGGCTGTTCCCACCAGCCGCGGCTATTTACTACGTCCATCCGGCCGTCGCCATTGATGTCGCCAATGCCCATTCCATGCGGACCAGCGAGACCCGGTTCGGAAATAGTGTGCACCTTCCATAAACCCGTGGGATTGTTGGGGTCCGGTTTTGCGTACGCCATAACTGCGCCCGGACCCGTGAATAGCACTTCCGGCTTGCCGTCGCCGTCAATATCCCGGAACAGTTCGATCTCGGAATTCGCGTTCGGAACCACGTTGTATCGATCCCATCTCCGCGCTTCGCCCTTCGGATTCACGTACAGATAAATCGGCCTCGAATCGACCGCCAGGATGTCGGTCCAGCCGTCTCCGGTGAAATCGTAGGCGAAGTAAACCATGCCCTGAGGAAAATTCGTCGCAGGACTGTAAGTGCGCGCCGATGTGAAGGCGTGACGTTCGGTGTAATCCGGTCCAAGGAAATAATACGGGCCCGCAATAACATCCGGTATTCCATCGTGATTGATATCGCCTGTGGTCGCACCCCAGGAAGAGAAAAAATCGTCCAGCCGTTGCATGCGGAAATGTGAAGAGATCTTTTCTGCAGGCTCAATTCGCCGATTCAGATCTTTAATGGAAACGTCTCTGAATCGGACTTCGCCCGATCCAGCGACGTGAACTGCGATTGGCCCATAGCCCATCATGTGATCTGTGGTCGCGGCAGCCGGCAGAATGCGGCGGCCATTCACGGTCATCCAGACCATATCGGCATCAACGATGACTTTTACGGTATTCCAATCATTTGGCGTGATCTGCGGGCTAGGGAATCCGCCGCCCGAAGGCGCTCCTCCGCTGCGCTGAGTCCTGCTCGCAGCGGGTGCTGCCGCGGCTTCCGCTTCCTGTTCGGCTAGCGTCGGCGCCAGCGCTGAAAAACCGGGTGCGTGCGCTTGTCCGTTCGTCCACGCGCCAGTCGCCATGCGGGCAAATTGCACCTTCGCCCTTTCCAGCCGCGTCCGGCTCATGATTTTTCCGTCCGGACTCAGCGCCACATCGTACGAATCGAGATCGCCAGGGCTGAGCGAAACGTAAACACCCTTCAGGCCCTGATCGGCAGTCTTTTCCGCGCGAAGAAGAATTCCCACCTCACACTCGCCGCCGCAGCGAAACTCCGTATAGAACTCAACATCCTGGTAGCTTCTTTTGAGCATCAGCCAACCGCCCTGTTGATCCCTTAACGACGCGGTGATCTCCCCGTCCCCTGCGCGCCAGTCGGCGGTTCCCATCGTTTGCCACTCGGCTAGCGAGGTCCCGGTGAAGAGAACGTCAGGAACGAAGTCGTGCGTTTCCGCCGACACGATCGAAAACAGCACTGGAATTGCAGCGAGAATCGCAACAAGGATTCTATTTGACGTGATCTGCTCCTTCAGTCTGGCCAGGCGTGCGCGCCGTGTTAATTCAACCTTGCGCATTATGCAATGCGAGTTGCGTTGCAAAACTCGGATAAAGAGTATCACAAGGCAGTCACGCGTGTACATAGCTCGAGCGTGCAAGCAATTATCGAAGCGTTTACCGAACGATCGAAATAGCTTCTGTTCGCCGCGTGATAGACCTCAAGAACGCCATTTTCGAACTGGCACGCCGCCCGTGATGCGGGCCTGCGTGAAGGGTTCAAAGAACATGTATGGATGAACCAGGTCGAGTTTGCTGGCTTCATCCAATTCCCGTCGCAGTTCCGCAGGAATTTCGAAATCCAGAGCGCCGAGATTATCTTCGAGCTGATCACGGCTCCGCGCACCCAGGATGGTCGAGGTGACGCCCGGTTGCCCGATCACCCAGTTCAAGGCGACCTGCGATGTCTTCCGCTCTAATCGCTGCGCTACGGAGCGCAACCTATCCAATATTTTCCAATTGCGGTCCGTGAACTTGTGAAACACCGGATTCTGGCCGCCCTTCAGTACCTCCAGACGGCTGTTCTGCTCCGCGGGTCCCTGATCGCGGCGATATTTATCGGCAAGAAAACCGCTGGCCAGCGGACTCCACGGGCAAACACCCATGCCGAGTTCACCTGCGGCCGGAACGTGTTCGCGCTCGATCGTTCGTTCGACCAGCGAGTATTCGAGCTGCAGTGCAATCGGGCGCTCCCGCCCGCTGTACTCCGCGAGCGTCACGGCCCTCGATACATACCACGCCGGAACGTCGGAAAAGCCGTAATAGCGGACCTTACCTTCGCGTACGAGATCGGAAAGCGTGCTCACGACCTCTTCTACCGGTGTGACCATGTCCCACGCATGCATCCAGTAAAGGTCGATGTAGTCGGTTCGGAGCCTTGTCAAAGAGGCTTCAAGTGCCCGATAGATGTTTTTCCTTCCGTTACCACCCGAATTCGGATTGCCTTCCGTCAGGTTGAAAGTAAATTTAGTCGCGAGCACCGCGCGATCTCGCAACTTCATATCCTTGACGAATGTGCCGACAAGCTCTTCGCTCTTGCCGTTCGCATATCCGTCGGCGGTATCAACAAAATTTCCGCCCGCTTGGAAGAAACGCTCGAAAACGCGCCGGGCTTCAGCATCTTCGGAACCCCAGCGGTAATTGCCGAAGGTCATCGTCCCTAAGCAGAGCGGACTTACCTTCAGGCCGGAGCGGCCTAGAGTGACGTAACTTGTCATCGGCTGTTAATCCTCTATGTGCGTGAGTGCCATGGCTTATCAGGTCTCCAGAACGGCTCCGAGGCTGCGATGAACTCCACGGGAACTTCCGGAACCAACGGCTTCAGCCACTCAGCGCATACTTTCATACCCGCTTGCTCGGAAACCACGTGTCCCACCACAATCATCGCCTTCTTCTTGCCGCACGCGATCATATCTTGAACGTACTCGACCAGTTCCCACTCGCGCGTTTCTCCGCACACCAGGACATCCACATCGTCGCGCGAGATTAGTGGGATACCGGCGCCGACGTAGCCCCAACTGGTGATCACGCGATTCACCCGGAGGTTCGGGTCGCCAAGCACGCGCATCGTTCGAACGCCCAATTTCGTCTGCATATCCTGAGCGAATTTGGCGAGCGGCGTTCCAGGAAAATTGAGTAGCTTCGGGTTGTCCTGCTCGGCATTTCCCCCCCAACCCAGTTCGCGGACCATGCCCTCTGCGATTCCATCAGGATGCCGGCCATGCCAGTGATCGTGAAAGTGAAAAACCGCCATGCCATTTTGGTTGAGAAAATCGCGTTTACAGAGATAGGTGGCATCGTCCGTCAGGTGATCGATTGTGTCCTGGTGTGAAAAGAACGTCGATTCGTGCGTGATCACCATGTTCTTCCCGCCCGCATGCGCTTTCTTGCAGACCTCGAGCGTGGCCATCATGGTCGTCGCAATTCCTTTGACGGGAGTGTCTGGGGATCCGGCAATCAGGTTATCTACCGTCTGCTGCCGCCACGGAATGCCGATATTCGCCTTGATCCGATCGATAACCGTTCCCGCCGTGAGCTTTCGGCTCCCGGCCTCGGAAGACGCGTTCTGTCCGCTCGCCGTCGTCGTAAGCGAAAGAGCGGCGCCCGCCAGCAGAAACTCGCGCCGCGAGCTATTTGCAATTTCAATTTGCTTCAAGATAGAACCCCTTTCGAACACAATGATCAGCTGTCGGGCGATTTGAACGGGGTTTCATAAAGGCGGCAGCCAATCTCCACGGGCCAAAATCGAGCTAAATGCCTGCATTTACTGTACGCCAGGTACATTACCTTAAACTTAGTCGATAGTTACTACCCGCATCGCTGAAAACAACTCATAGATCCAACAACATAACTGGCGGAAGCTAATGGGAGTCGGAGACGCTTGCTGCTCGCAGAATCAGTAAGTTACTGATTCTACGTTCCTCTATATCCACTTCGTCCTCTATATCCTCCGTCCTACACTACATCAACACTACACGGAAAGATTTCGGGTCAGATCTTCCAGCGTGAGAACTTCGAGGTCGAAGATGATTTCAAAATCGGCACGATTATAGGTGTAGATTCGCTTAACGCCATTCTCTATCGTGGTCGATGCCACGTGAAGATCAAAGACTCTTGCGC
>JAFAUR010000345.1 GCA_019243205.1 Acidobacteriaceae bacterium
AGACAGTGGAAGCAGCGGTCATGCTGTATCGCTTAGACTTGGTTCTAGAGGCGCGGCCGTTATGACGGCCCATCACGCCATGCTTCAGTTTATTGCTACCCGCGATCACAAGCTGATGCGGAAAGTAAACAAGTGGCAGGCCCCGAAGTGGGTGCGCTTGTCTGCTGTCGCTGCTACGCGAGCGGGAGATGGTTGGCTGTGGTATCTGGCCGGCTTGCTCATTCTGTTGTTCGGAGGACCCGACCGCCTGACGGTCGTTGCCGCAGCCGGGTCTGCCGCTCTGGTCGGGGTCGGCATCTTCATTGGTTTGAAGAAGATCTCAGGCCGCAAGCGCCCGTGTGAAATCGAACCTCACTGCTGGGCGCATTTGCTGCCGCCGGATCAGTTTTCATTTCCGTCCAGGCACACTATCACTGCTTTCGCCGTTGCGGTCACTATAGGCGAGTTCTATCCTTTGTTGCTTGCCGGTCTGCTGGTTTGCGCTTTGGCGATTGCGACCTCGCGCATTTTGCTCGGTATGCACTTCCTGAGTGACGTGGTCGTAGGCGCCATTCTCGGGACTGGGCTGGCCATGACAAGCCACTCCATCTTCTCCTGATTGGCCGACCGGCTCGTTGCGATTGCCTCGGTATAGTGTAAGAGGCTTACGCCGGATGCTTCGTCAAACGCTCCTTCATCTCTCTCAGAATCACTGGCTTCGGCAGTGGATGGAGAACTCGCCGGTTTCGCGCAAACTGACATCACGATTCGTTGCCGGTCCCAGCCTTGACGAAGGTATCAACGTTCTGAAGCAGTTGTCGAGTGAGCGGATTACCGCGACGCTTGACTTTCTCGGCGAAAACGTCACCTCGCTGGAAGCGGCGGCTCAGTCGCGCGATTCTTATCTGAGGGCGCTCGACCGGATACGTGAAAACCATCTCCCTGCAACCGTTTCGATCAAGTTGACTCAGTTCGGGCTCGATTTCGCACCGGAATGCTGTTCGAACAACGTCTCTTCGCTAGTTGAGCGTGCTTGCGCCATGGGAAGCCGGGTCGAGGTCGACATGGAATCGAGCGAGTATACGGACCGGACGGTCGCCCTCGTCACTGAAATTCAGCGGCGCTATCCAGGTTGTGTACGCGCCGTTATCCAGGCGTACCTATTCAGGAGCGAAAACGATATCCAGAGCCTTTCGGACCTCGGCATTCCGGTACGTCTCTGCAAGGGTGCTTACCGTGAGCCGCCGGAAGTTGCCTTTCCGCGAAAAGCCGATGTAGACAGCAATTACGTCAAACTGATGAAGCTGCTGCTGGACAAGGGAACCTTTCCGGCCGTAGCCAGTCATGACGAGAAAATCATTCGCGAGGCGCTTGCTTATGTAAAAAAACATAAAATTGGCCGCGAACGCTTCGAATTCCAGATGCTCTACGGTATACGTCGCGACCTCCAGCGCCATATCGTGCGTGAGGGCTACAATCTCCGGCTTTACGTTCCTTATGGAGACGCCTGGTATCCGTATTTCATGCGACGTCTGGCCGAGCGCCCGGCGAATGTGCTTTTTCTGGCAAAAAATTTGCTACGGAACTGAGATCGGTCACGTTCTCGCAACTCCTGTTAAGCAGGGAGACTCTAAATAGTCGAGTGAAGTACTGGGCGTATCTGGGGGTAAAATTCGCCGCGGTAGTCGGCATCATGTTCGGGTGCCTGAAAGCGCTCGCATTTTTCTATCCGGCTCCTCCTGAGCAGCTTCCGGGTTTCGGACCCGCTCCGCCGCTTTTCCTTCACGACCTTCTTTATACGTTCCTGACTTTCGGGATCTGGCTGGCGGGCGCCGGGCTGTTCTCAGTCGCCATCCGGGACCAAAGCCGCCGCTGCAGAACGTGTCTGCGGACGTTGATTATGCCCGTGCACAGCGGCTCCTGGGGAAATATGGTGATTTTCGGCCGGCCTCGCACGGAATGGATCTGTCCTTACGGGCACGGTACCCTCAGTATCGAGCAACTACAGATTACGGGCAAACAGCTTCCGGATTGGCAGCCGCACGATGACGACATTTGGAAAGAGTTAGAATCGTATTACCAAGCCCGGAAGTAACCTAGGCAACCCGCGGGCGTCCAAGTCTAGAGCGCTGCAAACAGGCCAGGAAATTGCCCGTCCGTATAAAACTCCCTTCCAAATCCATATCCGTCCGCGACTTTTCCATTAAGAGCCTTCGACCATTTCTCCCAGTGGTGCTGGCCGGATGTGTCGGCATGCTGATCGGGCTTGCTATCTTCGTAGGCTTCGAATATAAGAAGTACGCCCGCCTTACAGACGAGAAGCTGACTCAGGGCCCGTTCCCGAATTCTTCTCTTCTTTACACTGCTTCGGAAACGGTGGGCATCGGCGACCCGGGAACGCCGGCACTATTCGCGGCTCGTCTTCGTGAGGGCGGTTACTCGGAAGACTCACGCTCGAACCCGGTCGGCTGGTATCACATTCGCGCGGATGCGATCGAGATCTTTCCGGGAGGGCGGGCTAGCAGTGACATCGAACCCGGTGTCTTGCGGTTTAAGAACGGCAAGATCGAATCGATCATCGGTCTAGGCGACAACACCGCTCGCACCGAGTATGCGCTCGGGCCTCAGCTTCTCAGCAGCCTGTTCGACAAGAACCGGGAAAAACGCCGCCTCGTTAAATACGATCAGATCCCCCCGGTCCTCGTTCAAGCCGTCATCTCGATTGAAGACAAACGGTTCTTCCAGCACTCCGGATTTGACCCCATTCGCATCGTGAAGGCTCTTTGGGTGGATCTGCGGGAACACCGGAACGCGCAGGGTGCTTCCACCTTGACCCAGCAGCTTGCCCGTAATCTGTGGCTCGATTCGCGTAAAACCTGGAGCCGCAAGTTCGACGAACTACTCATCACGATTCATCTCGAACAGAAGCTCACGAAACAACAGATCTTCGAATATTACGCGAATCAGGTAGACCTGGGCCGCCGCGGCTCGTTCGCGATTCGTGGGTTCGGCGAGGCCTCTCAGGCGTATTTCGGCAAAGACATTCGCAGCCTTGCACTCCCCGAAGCGGCCACGCTGGCCGGGCTCATCCAGGAACCGAGCTTCCGAAACCCGGTGCGCTGGCCCAAACGCGCGGAGGCGAGGAGAAATGTCGTGCTGAAGCAGATGCTTGACAACGGCTACATCTCCGCTGGTCACTATGAGAGCGCCGTCCGCACGCCTCTCGTGACCACACGCCAGGGTATCGAGTCAGCCGATGCGCCTTATTTTGTTGACCTGGTGAACGAGCGCTTGGGGAATGAATTCCAGGACCGGGACTTTCAGGATTCCGGCTCGCGCATTTACACCACACTTGATCCGGATTTGCAACGCGATGCCGCGGAATCGGTCGCTTCCGGAATGCGCGAGATCGACACCATCCTCTCCAAACGCGCCAAGGGTGGTCCGATCGATGAACCTCAGGTGGCGCTCATCTGCCTGGACCCGCATACCGGAGAGGTGAAAGCGCTGATCGGCGGCAAAAACTACGGAGTGAGCCAACTCAATCACGTCGTGGCAAAGCGTCCCTCCGGCAGCGTATTCAAGCCATTTGTTTACGCCGCCGCTTTGAACACGGGACTGTTCGATCATCCGGACCCGATCACGCCATCCAGCATGGTGCAGGATGAGGCACGCACCTTCTTCTTCGGTGGCCAGGCATACGAGCCGGTCGACTACCACAAGGGCGCCTGGCTGGGTGACATCACCTTGAGAACCGCGTTCGCGAAATCGCTGAACGTCCCCGCGGTGGAAGTGGCCGAAGCAGCCGGCTACTCGACGGTCGCCGACCTCGCCCACAAAGCCGGCCTTCAGGATATTCGGGCGACCCCAGCGATGGCCCTGGGCGCGTACGATGTGACCCCGCTTGAAATGGCTGGCGCGTATACCCTCTTCGCGAATAACGGCGTGATGGTGAAGCCAAGGCTGATTTCGAGAATCGCCGATAAATCAGGGCAGGACGTGTGGTCTTCTCATACCGAGACCAAGAAAATCCTCGATCCCCGCATCAATTATTTAATGGTCAGCATGATGGAGGAAGTGCTGCGCAGTGGAACGGGTGCAGGTGTTCGTGCCCGGGGCTTCACCCTCACGGCGGCCGGCAAAACCGGAACATCCCACGATGCCTGGTTTGCGGGGTTCACTACCAAGCTGTTATGCATCGTCTGGGTCGGGCTTGACGATTACCAGGATCTGAAGATGGAAGGAGCCAAAGCGGCACTCCCTATCTGGGCGGATTTCATGAAGCGGGCCCATAAACATCGCGAGTATCGCGACGTTACTGACTTTACTGTGCCCGATGGCGTCGTGAGTGCGCAGATCGATCCTCTCAGTGGACAGCTGGCGACCAGCGCATGCCCGAACGCGCAAACGGAGTACTACATCCTCGGAACACAACCCGTGCAGTTCTGCCCACTTCATCAGGGCGGGTCCACCCAGATCGCCGGATGGGATACCGGGACGTCCACGCCCAAAGCGCTACCGAACATCCCGGTGGTTGCCGGCCAAATGCCGCCTCCGGTTGTCCCTCCTGACGCGACGGCCCAAACTCAGGACAACAAGACGAAGGAGAAGAAGGGCTTTTTCGACAAACTGAAAAGCATCTTCAAGTAAACTTACTGCGCTCCGGTCTGCTTTAAAAGGTATATAGTGGGAAACCAAGGGGGATCGTACCTCATGGTTCCTTTTAGACGCTTCTCGCTCGCGTGCTTCGCGGTTGTCGCCTTCCTGACTGGCCCCAGCCTTCAAGGTCAACACCCTCCTGTAGATAACGGACTCAGGGCATCGAACACTCCGCCCTCGACTGCGGCGCCCCGCCGGCCGATCACCAATGAGCTGCGCGGAGACATCTACATGGCCCGGAAAATGTACCGGGACGCGATTGATATGTACCGGTTGGAGCCGCCGAATAATCCGGTAATCGCCAACAAGATCGGCATAGCCTTCCACCAGATGATGGAACTCAACCTGGCCAAGAGTAACTACGAACGGGCGATCAAGTTGAACCCGAAATATTCGGAAGCCATCAACAATCTGGGCACAGTCTACTACGCCGCCAAGAGTTACCGTCGTGCGATCGGGTACTACAAAAAGGCACTCCGCTATACGACACCCACGGCGTCGATTTACGCCAACTTAGGCGCGGCTTACTTCGGTCGTAAGGATTACAAGCATGCGACCGAGTACTATGAACAGGCTCTAAAACTGGATCCCGATGTCTTCGAGCACCATAGCACCTTCGGCACCCTTATGCAGGAACGGACGATGGAGGATCGCGCGACGTATCATCTGTACCTGGCGAAGATGTACGCCAAGTCGGGCGCAGACGATCGCGCCATCATCTGTCTCCGCAAAGCGCTTGAGGAGGGCGTGAAGGATCGCGAAAAAATCCCGAACATGCCCGAGTTCGCAGTTTTGAAGACCAGCGCGGCTTTCAAGCAGCTCTGGCTCGAAAACCCCAAGCCTCTATAATTGGGACATCCGCTCCGCTAAATTCGTTGCTCTCAGTCTGCTGGTTTTCGCGTTTTCCTGCTCGAAGACGCCCGGCACTAGCGTTCACAGACTCGCGCTGCTTCCTGCCAACGTTCTGATCGACGATCCGTCGTCAGACTGGCTGAAACTTGCCTTGCCGTTTGTGTTTCAGACGGACCTGGCAAGTGCGCGTCATCTGATTTCCGCATTCGCGAAAGACGAATCCGCCGGGTACCAGCTGAACGCAGATGAGGCACTTCGGGTCACGGTCGAGAATCGCAACGGCCAGGTGCAAATGCAGGCTGTCGTTACCGATCTCGCGTCCCAGAGAAATCGCGAAGTGTTCACTTCTCACGGAAACACGTTCATAGCGGCTGCAGACGATCTGGCAAGGCGCCTGGATGCCGAGGCGGCGCCGTTTTCCACTGGAAGTGATACTGCGCTCGAGGCCTTCAGTCCTTCCCTGGCAAGTCCGGATATCAAGGCGCGAATTTCATCGGCTAGCGCCGCGATTGCCGCCGATCCGCATTTCGGCCTCGCGCACGTCGCCAGACTCGAGTTGGCTGCGGCGAATGGCGCCGGCGATCTTTCTTCGTACCTCGCCGACGCAAACAAGGACCGAGGTGGATTCCGACCCGTAGACCGCGCACGTTTTGATGCCCTTGTCAGCCGGTTGACCCATGCCCCGCTCGCCGATCAGGAAAAAGCCGTGGCGCAGGTTTTACGTTACGTTCCGAACGAGGCTGATTCGAATGCCGTCCTCGGATCCCTCCAATTCTTATCCGGGAACGCCGGTGCGGGCGTGCGCTCTCTGACCAGGGCAATCGAACTGAATCCAGCTGATGCGAACTATCGCCGCCAGCTTGCAGTTGGCATGATCGAATCGCGAAAATTCAATGACGCGGAGAAGATACTTGCGCCTCTCGCGAAAGCGAACCCGAATCTTGTGCCCGAACTCGCGGTTACCATCCTGTTAAATGGCGATGTCGCGCGGGCGAACGCGACCGTTGAACAATTTCTGGCTTTGCGCCCACCGACCGATCCGCTCGCGATACTCTTACGGGGCACATGGCTCGCTCTCGGAGGTCAATTGAACGGAGCGATTGCCTTACTTCAATCCGCAAACGTGACCGATCCCAACGTGCGGGCCGCCTTTCTGAGCCAGATCGCGATCTGGCAACTGGCCACAGGGAATTGGACCGACGCCAGGAAGAGCGTACAGCAAAGCGCCGCCGCGAACCGGCAATCGCCTCTCATGCTCTTTGCCGCGCTGCTCGCGTCCGCGGACAGCGACCCGGAGACCTGGCGCAAGTCAATCGAAGCGTCCCCGATCGCGGCGAACGCCAGTATCAAGCAGGCCGTCCTCGGGTACGGTTTCTTCCTTGGCAAACACTACTCCGAAGCAGCCGACTCATGGACCAAGGCGGTGAACGCCTCGGGCGGAACAGATCTGCGAGCCCGCGCCATGCTCGCGGCGTCATTGGATCGAGCCGGGCGATCGGCGGACGCGAAAAACGTTCTCGTCGAACCGTTCGTTCCGGAATTCACCGACCTCTACGCGGCCATCTCCTTCGGCGAAATGCGCAGGCTGCTCGGCCTACAAATGCATTGAGCCCTTGGTGTCGGGAGGAACGATGCGATTGTCTTTGTCCTCCCAAGGCTTCGGTTGATCGCCCGTATCGCGATGGAACACGCGATCGTACATGTGCTTCTGCGACGTGGTGCCAAGCGCTGTGTTGTACAAGTCCGTCAGCCCGAGGGCGGCTTTCAGATCTTCTTCGAACTCGTGAAGAGCATGCAACTGCTCCGCTTGCGCAGGTATGCGCTTTCCACTCGGAGTTTCAAAAAACACCTGGTACCCGCAATTCAGTAAAGTCGCAATTTCCGGACCGATCAGGATGCCCGCTTTCTCGATCTCCGGCTGTCCTTGAGCTTCATCGCCAACCACCGCACCCACTCCGTGCTTGATTATCCGCGTACGTCCATCCGGCAGCTTATCTTCTACAAAACCAGCCTGTTTCGCAATATCCAGGCGTTCTCGAAAGCTGAGCTTCTTCGGGCGCTCGCGGCGAAAGAACATGCCTTTAGTATAGAAGCGAGAACATGCTAGAACCGAAGTTCCCCATAGCCGCTATTACGGACGAATTCTCTCCGAACCTTGCTGACGCTCTACCCGTCATGCGCGAAATCGGCATGACTGCCGCCGAATTGCGAGTGGTGGACGGAAAAAACATTCTTGATTTGACCGATGAGGAATTGCGGAGAGCGAAGGATCAGCTGGACGCGGCCGGTCTGCCGGTAATCTCCATTGCCTCACCCCTGCTGAAATGCGTGTTGCCGAATGGACCCGATCTCGACAGGCGCTTCGAACACGACGTATTCGCTTCGAAACACACCTTCGAAGATCAGCCGCGGCTTACCGAACGCGCATTCCGGGTAGCCAGGTTTTTCGGAGCTCGCATTGTCCGTGTTTTCTCGTATTGGCGAACTGTGAAGCCTGAGCTTTGCACGGAAGCGATCATCGAGGCACTGAGCCATTTGGGTAAGCAAGCCGAGCGCGAAGACTTGATCATCGGCCTGGAAAACGAACATGCATGCAATGCAGGCACCGCTGCTGAAACGGTGCGGATCCTCGAGTTCGTGCCTCATCCCAACGTGATGATTGTCTGGGATCCCGCAAACGCGATGGTCGCGGGCGAAATTCCGTTTCCGGGAGGATACTCGGTCCTGCCGAAGAACCGGCTGGTACACGTGCATGCAAAGGACCTGCATATGGAGGGGGACACCCCCGTTTGGGGGCCGCTTGGCACGCGTAAGGTGCCCTGGAAGGAGCAGTTGGCAGCGCTGATGGCGGACGGCTACAAAGGCTACCTTAGCCTGGAGACCCATTGGCCCGGCCCTGGCGGGAACAAACTTGAAGCGAGCCGGATTTCCGGTTGGAACCTGCGAGCGTTGGCGGCGCTCTGAATCGCCGGAGCTATCTCGAACGCCTCTCCGCCGTTGTGGGCGATGCACTGGGTGAGCTGCCCTCGTCGCCCAGCCTTCGTCCTGGGATCAGATAGTTCACCACATAATCGCGCACGGCGTCAGGCAGCGGTGTCATCGCCTGCCTGAATCCGGCGGCTCGCAATTTGGAAATGTCGGCGCAGGTGAAGTACTGATACTTGTCCTGCAGAGCTTCGGGCATCTCAATGAACTTTATCTTGGGTGGCTGTCCCAGAGAACTGAAGATTGCGTTGACCAGGGCGAGCCAGGTGTTCGCCTCGCCGGAGCCGATGTTGAAAAGACCGCCGCCCTCAACGTGCTCGGCTAGGAAGATGGTGGCCGCCACCGCGTCCTTCACATACAGAAAGTCGCGCCGCTGCTCTCCGTGTTGGAACTCAGACCGATAGCTCTTGAACAAGGAAACCTGCGCCGTTTCGAGGATCTGATAGTAGGACTTGTGAACCACGCTGCGCATGTCGCCCTTGTGGTACTCGTTCGGTCCAAAGATGTTGAAGTACTTGAGCCCGGTAATCTGATTCAGCATACCGGCGCCCTCGGCATAGCAATCGAACAAATGCTTTGAATACCCGTACATATTGAGCGGACGCAGCGTACGCAACGGAATCGCCTCCGATACCTGCTCCTCCAGACATCCGTAGGTGGCCGCCGACGACGCATACACAAACCGGGCATCCTCGACGAGCGCAAAGTTCGCCAGAGCCTTCGTGAACTCAAAGTTGTTCTGAATCAGGTAGGCGGCATCGGTTTCCGTCGTCGCCGAGCAGGCGCCGAGATGGAAGACAGTCTTGATGTCGCCGAAATGCGCGCTTGCCACCTCGAGACGCATCAGGAGACTGTCGCCTTCGATGTAGTCAGCGAACTCGAGCGGCACGAGATTCTTCCACTTCTCGTCCTGCCCGAGCATATCGGAAACCAATATGTTCTTCAGACCGCGGCGGTTGAGTTCCCAAATCAGCGCGCTGCCGATAAACCCCGCCCCGCCCGTCACCAGTATCCGTCCCTTAGAAAGATCGGTCATTTTCCGTCCGGCCCCGGCTCACAATGAGCAAAGGTACGTTTACTTGATGGCGAACGGCGTTAATTGTTGTCCCGAAAATTAAGTCCTTGAGCCCGCGATGCCCGTGGGAGGCCATAACGACCAGGTCGGGATGGACTTCGTGGACTGCGCAAACGATCTCACGTGTCGGATTCCCGTGCCGGACGAGCACGTCTACGTCCACATCCCGGTGTCGCAGCGAATTGACCAAGTTGTCTAGATACGATTGGCCTTCCGCGATCTCCGCCGTCGAGGATTGCGCGCCGAAAAGCTGGCTGGTTACTCCTTCTTCCACGTGCAGGAGAGTGATGCGGGCACGATGTAATTGAGCAAGCGACAGGGCATTGCCGAGCGCTTCCTGGTCGGCGTCACTGTGATCGAGCGGAACCAGGATGCGCGCGTACGTGCGCGACGGAAGTACGGGCGCCGATTCCTCCGTGACCGTAACGGCCACCCGCCGCGCGTGCAACGGCTTCCGGATGAGCGGCCAGAACGTCACCAGAGCAAGCAAGGCGGTGAAACCCAGACCCGCTAACACAGCTAATCCCAGTACGATGGGCCGCCATTCGCCGCTTCCGCGAATCCAGTCGCCGAGCTGGTTCCAGATCAGCCAGATGTTCAAGGCCAGGATAAACACAGCGCAGGCCCAGGAAGCCGCTTTCAGCCAAGGCCCGTTCGCGAAGCGGCCCATCAGCCGACGGTCGCTGGTGAGATGGATCAGCGGTATGACGGCGAACGGAAGCTGTAAGCTCAGGACCACTTGGCTCAGAATAATGAGCTCCGTGGTCGCGGAATCACCCGCAAAGTAGATGGTAGCGGCGGCGGGAGTTACCGCAAGCATTCGCGTTAGTCCTCGCCGCAGCCAGGGCCGCATGCGGAGTTGCAGGAAGCCCTCCATCACGATCTGGCCGGCCATTGTTCCTGTCAATGTCGAAGACTGGCCGGAGCACAAAAGCGCGAGGCCGAATACCACGCTCGCGACTCCCGTACCCAGCAATGGCGCGAGCAGCTCATAAGCCCTGCTGATATCGCTGACATGCACGCCGCGTGTGAAAAACACTGCCGCCGCCATCACCAGAATCGCGGCGTTCACCAGGAGTGCGCCGTTTAAGGCGATGGAAGAGTCGATCAGGTTGAACCGGCACGCAAGCGCCTTGTCCTTCTCCGACTCACCGATCCTCCGCGTCTGCACCAGCGCGGAGTGCAGGTAGAGGTTGTGCGGCATCACCGTAGCCCCTAGTATGCCGACCGCCACATACAGGCTCAGGCTGTTTATCCGTGGAACAAGGCCGGTCAGAAGACTGGAAACGTCCGGCTTTGCGAAGAAGATCTCGATAGCGAAGCACGCCGCGATGGTGGCGATCAGCGCCAGCACGAAAGCCTCGATCACCCGGATACCCAGCCGTGTAAACCAGAGAACGAGCAGCGTATCCGCCGCCGTGAGGAGGACGCCCGCGAGCAGTGGCAAATGGAACAGCAGGTTAAGGCCGATAGCCGCCCCCAGGACTTCGGCGAGATCGCAGGCGACAATGGCGAGTTCACATAAAATCCAAAGGAGCGATGAAACGGAGCCGGGATATTCGTCACGGCACGCCTGCGCCAGGTCTCTGCGTGTTACGATTCCCAGCCGGGAACTCAGGGTCTGAAGAAGGAGCGCCATCAGACTCGAAAGAACAAGCACCCAGAGCAGGCGATAACCGAAGCGTGCGCCCGCTTCCAGGTCCGTGGCCCAGTTGCCCGGGTCCATATATCCGACGCTCACCAGATAAGCGGGTCCGGCGAAAGACAGCAGCCGGCGCCAGAACGCGTCGTGTGCTGTGGCGACGGACCCGTGGACTTCGGGAAGGGACATCCCGCGCGAGTCAATAAGGTCGTCTTTCAGCATCGCCCTGAACTTTCTAGTATGACGTTATTGGTCAGGGCGAACAAACGGGAAAACAGCGAGTCGTGAGCGGCTGAACAGTACCATCCCTAATTTGCCTCAGTCTGCTGTGGTCGCTTGCCTGAAAGCAAAGTGCCGAACGCGATCAGAACAGCGCCCACGATTGCGGTCAGTGAGGGTTCCGGCGTATTCGTCGTTAGCGTGACATTGTCGAGGTCGAGAGAAACGGAAGCCGGGCTGCTATTGTCCTGGCCGGAGAATGTTAAATCAATCCAAAGGCTATTGATTTCGCTGAAAGATCCGCAATTCCCCTGATTTGCGACGCACCCGAACGCGTTCAGCGGGGCGGAAATCGTTTGCCAGCCCGAAGTGGGCGTCGGCAAGGTACCCGAACTCCACGCAAAAGCGCCCGTTGCCGGATCGTATCCGGTCAAATACGCCGTTAGACTATATCCGGCTGCGTTGATGGGATTCGATACGCGCACGTCAAGGGATAACCAAGAGAGCAAAGTGAGACTGCCGGCGTCAACATGTGTCCAGGCTTGGGCGACTCCCGAGTTTGTACCCTCAGAAAAATAGGTATCCGACAGGCTGTAATAACCGCCTGGATTTCCACCGACCTCCTGCCAAACGGGGCTTGCGGGCGCACCGGAATCAGAACCCATCCAGCCCTGCAAGTCGGTATCAAACGTGAAGCTGAGGAAGTTCGCAGCGCAAGTGACAGGACAAATCGCCAAGATGAGAATGAGGAGGCATTTATGCATGTTTGTTATGCAGTTTGGCTTATACCAGCGCTAATTGCCAAAGGTTAATGCAATTATTCCTTTCCAGTTTTGTCCGGTTTCCTGGATTATTCAGAGCTATTCCCCGCTCTGGAGCAGAATCTTTGGCGTCAGTTCCAATCCAAGCACGCAAATGCGACAGCGAGACAGCGCACGGCTCAACGCTGCCGAGATACACTTTTTCTAAAGGCGGGTTACTAGCTCACTTGTACTATCGCGTCACTTCGTTTGTTGTCGCTTGCGCTCTCGCCGGAGCGCTCGGCTACGGCCAAAATACGCCGGCTGCTACTCCCCAGCAAAACAAGCCGGCGACACCCGCTGAGCAGAACACTCCTCCGCCTCCCGGTGGGGCACAGGATACGCGCGCTCAGGGCCGCCCTAGAGCAGTGCTGCTCGGTGGAACCACCAAGGTTTATGATGCGGCGACCGTCGAACAAGGGCAGAAACTCTATCAATCGAATTGTTCTTTCTGCCATGGCGCGAACGCGAAAGGCGGCGAGACCGGACCAAACCTGATTCGTTCGAATGTCGTTCTGCACGACAATGACGGCGATCAGATCGGTCAGGTAGTGCATAGCGGGCGTCCCGACAAGGGAATGCCGAAGTTCCCTTTTTCAGACCAGCAGGTCTACACGATCTCTGCCTTTTTACACGAACGCGTCCGTGCCGCGGCGGAACGCGGGAACTATCAGATTCTGAATATCGTGACCGGCGATCCCAAGAAAGGTGAAGCCTATTTCAATGGCCAGGGCCGCTGCAAATCATGCCACTCTGTTACGGGCGACCTGGCGCACATTGCCTCACGGCTTGAGCCTGTCGATCTGCAGCAGCACATCGTCATGCCGCGCGAAGGCGGGCGGCGCAATAGCGGCGCACCCGGCAACAAGAACGAGCAAATCATTGCTACCGTGACCTTGCCTTCCGGGCAATCGGTGAAAGGGGGCCTGGTCTCGATCGACGACTTCATGGTCGCTCTGGTTGACGAAAGCGGAGACTATCGTTCGTTTGCCCGGAACGGGGACGTGCCGAAGGTCGAACTTCAGGATCCGCTGCAAGCCCACACCGATCTGCTCGCCAAGTATACGGATGCCGACATCCACAACCTGACTGCCTACCTCGCGACGCTCAAATGAAATTAAAAATGTTCCTAGTCTCGCTGGCACTTGCCGGCTTCGCTATCGGTGTTGTCGGGCAAATCCTGCCTCAGGCACTGTTAAAGCCGCCTGCCGACTGCCTGCCAACCTTCAATGCAGACTATACGGGCCGCCGCTTCAGCGAACTCAAACAGATCAACCGGTCGAATATCCAAACCCTGAACCTCGCATGGGTGCACCAGGTCGCACTTGGCGACACGCCCGGCACCATCGTGGGCGGTGAAGCGACTTCGCAGGAAGCAGCGCAGTTCGGCTCAGGGGGATGGGAAGCATCCATCAAATCGCAGCCGCTGCTCGTCAACGGCGTGCTTTATTTCACGACTCCTGATAACGCTTTCGCAATTGATGCTGTTTCCGGGCGCCAGTTATGGCATTACTTCTGGCGGACCCGGGGCGGCATCCACATCGGGAATCGCGGCTTCGGAATGTATGGCAATTGGCTGTACTTTGAAACGCCCGACAACTACCTCGTTTCGCTCGATGCGAAAACCGGAAAAGAGCGCTGGCATACCCAGTTCGCAGACGTGAAGCAGGAATACTTTTCCACGCCTGCGCCCGTCATCATCGGTAATCACGTGATCGTGGGTACTGGCGGCGATTCACTCGACAACCCCGGATTCCTCGAGGCGCGCGATCCCGAGACCGGCGCCCTGCAATGGCGTTGGTGGACGGAACCGCTCAAGAAAGGCGATCCCGGCTCGAACACCTGGCCCGATGAAGGCTCTATGCGCCATGGCGGCGGCATGACGTGGATGCCGGGTACCTACGATCCCGAGTTGCATCTCTACTATCTCGGCACCGGCAATCCGAATCCGGTGATGGCCGGACAAAGCCGCAAAGGCGACGACCTGTGGACTTGTTCCATCGTTGCACTGAACGTTGACACGGGAAAAATGGCTTGGTATTTTCAGGCCTCGCCGCACGACACGCACGATTGGGATGCGGTGCAAACACCCGTTCTTATCGACGGAGAATTCAAAGGCAAGCCGCGCAAAATGGTCGCTCAGGCGAGCCGTAACGGGTTCTACTTCCTGCTGGATCGGGTGACCGGCGAGCACCTCGTGACCGAGCCCTTCATCGAAACGCTGAACTGGGTGGATCACATTGACGAACGCGGCGAACCCCGAGGCAAACCCTCCAAAGACGCGACCGTCGATGGCGTCCTCGTCTCACCTCCCTCAGGCGGGGCGACCAACTGGCCCGCTCCCAGCTTTAGCCCGGAAACGAAGCTGTTTTACGTCAGCACGTCCGAGAGTTACAGCATGTTCTATTTGACCGACACCGATCCGCACCCGGAAGGGTATGGCGCTGCCGAGAAGAATTCAGGCGGCCTGGGCAATACGCTGCGTGCGCTCGACTATCAAACTGGCAAGACTGTATGGAAACACCACTATCCAGGTGGCGGCGGTTTCTCCGGAATTCTGACCACGGCGGGTAAGCTCTTGTTTACCGGCGATGGCTCGCAGCACCTGGTAGCTTTCGATCCGGCCAATGGGAAGATTCTGTGGCACGCCGGCCTTGGTGCGAATGTCAGCAACGGGCCTGAAACTTACATGCTCGAGGGCAAACAATACTTAGTCGCGGGCGCAGGTCAATCGCTATATGCGTTTACTCTGGCGGAGTAAGTAGCTGGGACTTTCAACATCCGACCATCTGCCTATTTAGACCGCATTTCGGCCACGACGTTTGGTCGCCAAGGCCGAGCGCAATCGAAGGCAAAGAAAACTCACGCTACGTGGTCACCTCGCTGGGGCTGCGAACCGGCCCGCTGGCAAGCTGTATGAAGAACTGTACTGCGCTCGCGGCGACATGAAGAACCGCATCAAAGAGCACGACTCGTTGTTCGCCGGGCGAGCCAGCGCGGCCACGCTGGGCTTGGGACGGGGCTCAGGTGCGCATCACCGCGCGCAAGGTCTGGATCTTTGGACATAATCTCACTACGTCCCACACTCACCAGTCTTATACAACCTGACGAGTAAAGCCTATGACGGCCCGCTTGCGCGGGTAAAAACCAGAGTTATTCTGCCGAATAGAAAGACGCTGAACCCACTGAAGACAATAGTCGCCTGCACGTATTCGGCATAGGCATCTGTCTTCGGCAACTTTCCGAAAGCGGCGCTTACCAGCCAACTTGTCCAAACAAGATCGGGTTGCCCGCGACCCGATACGGTCTGCAACGCGCTCCCATTGTCTTGGTTACAGCTGATTTATAGCGCACCTGTTCGGTACAGACGCATACGCATGAGCGACGTCCGCAATCAAGCGTGGGATCACTCCAGAAGCAGACTTTCTTGTACGCTGCTTCGTTGCTCGGACCAGTAGGGTTTCATTAGCAGATACCAAATTTATGCTCTGTTGTACTACCAAGAAAGTTAGGCCAGCTTCCGAGGCTTTCCTCGTCGATTGGAAAACTGCGGCGGAAGAAGGGATCTTTTCGAATGAAAAAAGCAAATTCTTGGTCTCGAACCGTGTACTGCGCCGCCGGTTTGCTAATGGCCGCAGGCCTATCCGCCTCCGCCGCCAGCACTCAATCCTCGCTGGCAACACGCCCAATTTGGTCAACTTCGCCCAAAACATGGGTCCCACATGAGCGTTAGCGTCTGGCTGAAACCCTACAACCAGACCGAGCTCGATTCGCTCGTCCGCGCCGTGTGCAACTCTAACTCATCCAGCTATCGGGAATGGCTCAGCGACGCCGACTGGCAATCGCAATATGCGCCGAGCGCCGACGACG
>JAFAUR010000241.1 GCA_019243205.1 Acidobacteriaceae bacterium
CCCGCCGCCTTGTCGTACACGAAAGAGACACTCGCATCGAACTCTTTCGGGCTCGGACGACCGCCACAGGAAACGATGTGGTCCAGATCAATCGAGGTGGGTTGTGATCTCTGATCCGGGAGATCGAGTTTGTACTCGCAGGCGGGATTTTGCTTTTTCACGTAGGTGAGCCAGTCTTTCGCCTTGTTGTTGTACTGCAGCAGTGCAGCCGCAGTTTGAGGTGTGAGCGCGGGAGTGGTCGGTTTCGGCGATCCACACGAGAAAAAGAGGAGAGCAGCAACTACGGCGCAGAGAAGGACGGACTTATTCACTCCGTTGCATGTTAGCACTCGACCTTTTTATGCCGAAAGCCTTCATCGCCAGTGCCCCGAACAGATTTCGCGTTTTCGAGTCGCGTAGGAACATCCATTCGAGCGTGCGGATCGAAGCCGGTACATTCCAGGAGGGATCACGTTCCTTTCTACGGTTGATGATCCCGGCGAGCGTCTCCTTAGGCTGGGTGCGAAAGCTCTCAAGCATCGCCGTCTGATGGACACACGAGATGGTGCAGAAAGGAGCGCAGCCCTTCGGTTTCATCCCTTCGCGAATGAGATCTTCGCGCGTGTACTTCTCAAGCGGGATCGCGGGAAATCCACGCTGCTGCGAACAATAATGGACGAGTCCGTCTTCACAAATGTAAAGGAATCTCCCGCCGGCGGGACAGTGCCAGGTATTTGGTAGAGCCCGGACAATGTTCTGCTGGAACCGGTCGTGGTGTGTAAATGAGAAAAGCCCACTCCGCAATCCGAATATGCGTTCGTAGACGCCCATTTGTTCGGAACTAAGCGGCTTCAGTTGGCCGTTGCCGTCGTGCAAAATCCCGACCGTGCTTTCGAAACCGAGCTCTCGCGAACGCTTTGCTATCTGGTAAGCGTCATCGGCCTGCTTTACTTCACTGCCCAAGACGGAATTGATCGTAATGTCGAATTCGGCGTACTCTGCAAGCCACTCAAGTTTTCGGTCCAGAACTTTCAGACTCTTTTTCGATACCTCGTCCGGTAGAACGTTATCGATGCTGATCTGGAGATAATCCAGGCCCGCGGCATTCAGCCGCTTAATGCGATCGGGCGTCAGCAGATATCCGTTCGTGATGATGGTCGCGATGGCATTGTGTTCGCGAGCCCGCGAGATAAGGAGATCCAGATCGGGATGGAGCGTCGGCTCGCCGCCGCTGAAAGTGATGATGCTTGTCCCGAGTTCAGCCAGCTTATCGACACGCCGGATCATTTCGGCAGTCGGGACCGGAGGCGAATCTTTGTCAAATTCGTTGCAATAGGTGCAAGCCAGGTTGCAGCGTCGGATCGGAATGACCTGGGCAACGATCGGATGGTGTGCATCGGCCATGGCATGCACGAACATCCTGGTTTCGCGAATGCGGCGACCTATGCTCTTCACAGTGCGCACAATTCAAATACCTCGCCGGTAAACCACAGCCTTCTAAACTAATTCTCTTACACACTGATAATTTGCTAGATATGCGCCGGGATTCCGAATACTTCGGCCAAGCGGAACTAGATCTCGTTTACATGGCCCGGCGGCTTCGGGAAGCTCTGAAGTTGGAAGACGTGCTCGCTCGCGCTGGCATCGAGTTTCTGGTGGAGACCGGAACGTACACGGGCGGTTTACTGATCAAGCGTGATTTGACAGGGGCGTTCTTCTACGTTTCTCCAAGCGACCTCGATGCCGCCCGACGTGCTCTCACGGTGAACGGCTTCAAACCTTACGATCCCGAGTGATCCATTTGGCGGATGCTGCTGGCCGGAGTCACCGGCTCGCACTCCCGAAGCGTTTTGGCCATCTCCTCTGGCGTGGTGTCAGCAAGGAAGGTCCCGTAAGCGGTTTCAATTGACGCCAGGTACTTGAGCTTGGTAGGACTCCGTTGCAATGGCAGGAACTGCAGATGAAAGTGATAGTGCTCATCCGGCAATTGCAAGGGACCCTGCTTCACCACCATCATCAGCGGCAGCATGAATCCATAGAGATTGTCGTACTTGCGGCGAACTACGCTGATAATCTCGGCCAGGCTCTGCCGTTCAGCATCCGTCAGATCGAGCAACGTCCACAGGTGCCGGCGGCTATACAAGGCGATCTCAGCCGGGAATCTGGCTGCGAACGGCACGAAAGCTGCGAAGTGTTCGTCACCGGCAACAAATCGGGTCTGCATTCTCAGCTCTTCCGACAGAAGTCGGCAAAAGAGACAATCGCCACCGTTCGCATCGGCAAACAATCGTGCGGAAGAAAGTTCCCGTTGCACCATCGGAGGAATGAAAGGCATCGCGTAAATCTGGCCGTGCGGGTGGGGCATCGTCACACCGACCGCCTCCCCGCAGTTCTCGAAAACCGCAACTAGGGCGATATCCGGATTCTCGGAGTGCTCGCGGGTGCGCAGCGTCCAAAGATCGACTACTTTACGCCAGTTCTCAAGGCTCAGGGCCGAGGGCGGCAGGGTGTGTTCCGGAGAGTACAGGACGACATCACATGCTCCGCGCGGACCGGTTTTGTCGAACAGCCCTGGTTCAGGAGCGAACGGGGGCGCGTCCGGACTGAACGCCGGGAAGTCGTTCGGATAGATGTAAACATCATAGTTTTCCGGCACCCGCCCGGACCCAGGGTCGAAGGGACACCAGTCGGCCGGCATCTGAGGCCGATTCTGCCTGGCTGTTGAAACCACGACCCACTGCTGCAGCAAGGCATGCCAGCGAAGTTCATTCATCTACTATTGGAGTTCGCCTTGGGATGCAAACGTGACAGTGTTGCTTTGAATGCCGGCCTGTGAAATGAACAGAGGGGTTTTCCGGGCGCTGCGAAGATCAGAGGGCAGATGGATCCGCACTTCATAGATGCCGATGGCGCCTTAGGGCAGCAAGGCGGAGACCACTTCCGCGGCGCGCCCGTCAATTGAGGCGCTGACAGGGATCGCTACGGCTGCCTGATTGCCCCCAAACGGAGTGCCAGCTGATAGCTGGCTATCCAGATCGTTCTCGATACTTCCCAAGCCAGTTGCCCATACGGTCACAATTTCGCCGGGTTTGGCCGGATCGCTTTCGGTGACAGGAGGTCCCTTGCCATCCGGTCCTGAAGAGTGCAACACCATTCCGGAACGCGGCTCGCCCCCGGCGAATGCAAATAATCCCGGAGCCGCCGGCACCACGCGCATAGAAATGGGGTTGGTGATTGCCACCGTACCATCCGTTCGTTCCACTCTCAGGTAGACACTTGCCGCACCCGTACTAACCGAGTAAGGCAACTGACCTCTCACTTCGCTCGGGCTCGCCGCACTCAGGGGTATCGCGGAGCCGTTCACGAGCACCCTCACTCCCGCCAACTTGGTTGGCAGTCCATCATCCTCGCTCGACGGTGCCGCACTTTCATCAGTCAGGCTGGCACCGAGCAACGAAACCAGCGTTCCCGCGGCGAAGGGTCCAGGTTGGAGGGTTGCCGAATTAATCAACTGATTGGTCGAAAGCGCGATATCGCCCGGGCTGAAAACCAGAATGCGACGGTTCGAACTGTCGGCCACCAATAAATTGGTGCCATCCGAGGCAAGCGCGACCGGGGTCCCCACCGAATCGGCAGCGGAGGGATCGGTATCGCTGGCGGATGTCGCGTTGTTCTGGCCGAGTACGGCGGCCGGAGTCGCATCGTCAGCAGAGGGTAATCCGTTCCACACCAGCACCCTGTGCAAACCGCTGTCGCCAACGAAGAGGTGGCGACCGTCAAACGCAACTGAAACCGGTGAGGCGAGCGAAGAACCACTGCCGGAGGACGCGAACGATGCTGGTCCCAGAGTGACGTCCGGGGATGTTTCAGCACCAGGCTTAGCAGTATCACGCCATATCAGTACTCGCCGGTTCACCGGATCGGCAACCACGAGCGACTTGTTCCAAACAGCGACCGCCGCGATGCCCGGCATCACGGACTGTTCCGCCGAAGCTATGGGCGTAAACCCGCAGACCGAACAGGCCGACTGCGAAGCGTCTAGATCGTCCATCGGGCCAGGCATTTTCGACAGGTCGAAAGTTAATACTTGTTGAGATGTGTCCGCGACAAACAGCTTCCCGTCTGCCACTGACAGGGCATTCGCCTGGATACCCGGATCGTGCGATGAGAACGTGGACTGGCCGATGACTGCCCTCGCCGCCTGTCCGGTATGAAATTCGGCGGCCCGAAGCAGGGGCGCAATCAGCAGTAGGAGGGCGAGCTTAGAGGTGGGACCCATCCGGAGATCTCGATGCTACGCAAGATCTCCAGCATATCAACTAATTTCGTTTCTTGCGCTTATAGATTGCCGTCACGCGCGTGGAGATGCCGCCTCGCGGCGCGAAATCACCGACAACCTTCGCTTCGAGCGGATCCGTGGCCTTGACCACGTCCGCCAGAAACCGATTGACGATGTTTTCCTGAAAAATGCCCAAATCACGGTAGGCGAGCGTGTACATCTTTAGCGACTTCAGCTCGAGACACCGTTTCAGCGGAACGTAGGTGAGTGTAAGGATCCCATGGTCGGGCAGGCCCGTTTTCGGACACACGGATGTAAACTCCGGCATTTCAATCTCGATTTCGTAACCCGGATACTGGTTGGGCCAGGTTTCGATTTCGGGCAAAGGGGCATCGACGCCCGCCGACGCGTGTTCGTCGGTGTACTGACGATTTGATTTCATTAGGCTTCTAATTTGCGTGCAAGGAGATCAAGGAACAAGCCCACGTCGGTCACGACGCCGACCGCCTGCCCGGTGCCCCGATCGCTGACTTTTGTCGGCACGGCAGGATTGATATCTACACATACTATTTTCACCCATGCGGGAAGCATGTTCCCGGTGGCGATGGCGTGGAGCATCGAACTGAGGCACAAAACAACCCCGGCATCTCTCAGCTGCGCGGCGTAGGCGTCTTGGGCTTCGTTCATATCGGTGATGACGTCAGGCAACGGACCGTCATCGCGGAGACTGCCCGCGAGCACAAACGGGACCTTCGCCTTTACGCACTCGTACATGATCCCGCTTGTCAAGCGGCCGGATTTAACAGCCTTCGCTATGCTTCCGGCGTGATTGACCACGTTTATCGCGCGCATGTGATTGCGATGGCCATGCTCTTCCAGGCGACCGTCGGAGGTCCGCACTCCCAGCGACGTCCCGAGTAGTGCCGCTTCAATATCATGGACGGCCAGGGCATTCCCGGCCAGCAGCGCGTCCATCCAGCCTCCCCGGATCAGCCGCGCCAGCGGGCCGCAGCCCCCAGTGTGGACCACGACCGGACCTGCGACGAAAACGATCTTTCTTCCTTCTTCGCGAACCTGGCGCATGATCGCGGCGGTCTGCGAAACGGCAGTTTCGACCTGGCGCTCCGATGAGATCTCGTTGCTCATGAACGCAAATGCCAGACGGTCGCGCTCTTTCGCCTCGGGAACAACACGGATGCCCTTGGTTCCGGTAACCACCAGGTCGCCGGCCTTCACGTCGCGCAATCGCCGGCATTCCGCATCGCGCTCTCGTACGACGATCATCGCGTCCATCCGCTGGTTCCTGACTTCAATCCACCGCCCGCGGTGGCGGACCAGGGTTCGCTGGTTTGTGGTCGAGTAAAAATCCTCGGGCACGCATCGGTCTTGAGCAGAAGGCTTCAGCTCTGCCTCTTCCTGATCGGCGGGCGCGCAACCCAGGCCCAGCAGTTGCGTCATCATCCGCTCCAGCTGGTCCTGGGAGGACGCTTCCACCCTGAGCCGGAGGGACGAGGGATCGCTGTTTGTGCGGCCGATTGAGAATTGCTCAACCTCGAAGCGGCCTCCGAACTCCACGACGGTGTCGAAGATTCGCTCCATGATGTGCGAGTCGATCAGGTGCCCCTGCGCTTCGACAGTCTCAGCGAGCGGAAGATGTTTTTCCGCGGTTTTGATCGCCATGGTCAGGCGTGCGTCAGGAAAAGCGGAAGGCCTTCCTTGCTGGTGTAACTCGGACGGTAACGTTCGGTGTTGTACATAGTCGCGATATCCACGTGGCGCGGCCCGCGCTTGGGATCGGGAATTCCAACCATGGCGAATTTACCGTCAGTAATGGACGCCATTAAGCCACTCTTCCCTGAAGTGATAGCGTCGTAAGCCATTGTCCCGAAGGTCGTGGCAACTAAAGTATCGAGAAAATCGGGCGCCCCACTTCGCAGGTCGTAAGTAAGATCACTAACTACGGTCTCTGAACCCGTACGGTTCACGACTTCGTCGCTAAATGACTCGGCAACGCTGAATTTCTTTCTATGGCCAAAAGCGTCCGGTTCGCCATATTCTCTGGTGACATAGCCCTTCCAGGCAGCGCCTTCGGAAAGGATTACTAAAGAATAGTTACTCGGGTTGTTACTCTTATCCGTCATGAGCAGTTCGATCATGTGTTCGAGATCGAACTTGTACTCTGGAATTCCGCATCGGATGGAAGTAACATACGCCGTGTACAGAGCGGTATAACCCGCGTCGCGTCCAAATACACGGAAAATACCTACGCGTTCGTGAGAGCCGACCGTCGTCCGCTGGCGCTGGATTGCCTCCTTCGCGCGCGAGACCGCGGTGGAAAAGCCGATGCAATATTCCGTGTTCTGGACATCATTATCCATGGTTTTCGGGATGCCGATCACCTTAAACCCCAGCCTATCCAGCGTTGCGGCGTAGCTAAGCGTGTCGTCTCCACCGATTGCAACCAGGTGATCGATCTCCAAACGGTCAAGATTAGAAAGCACACGCTTACTCATGTCGTAAGTCGTGACAGCCTGTCCGTTCTGGGTCGTCTGGCTCGTGGGAAAATCAGCCGAAGCGAGAAACGACGGAAGCTTTTTCATCTTCGAAGGATTTGTCCGGCTTGTGTGGAGAAAGGTGCCGCCGCTCCGGTCGATGGTGCGCGTGTTTTCACGCGTAAGCGGGAGCACATAGCGCCTCACGCTCCCGGGATCATCGAAGTTCAGATCGGTCAGTCCTTTCCAGCCAAGCCGGATACCTGTAACTTCATGACCGTCAGAACTGCTCCGATAAACAACGTTTTTGATGACGGAGTTCAGGCCGGGCACGTCGCCGCCGCCTGTTAGAATGCCGATCTTCTTTCCAGACATAGATCTCCTGTTATGGGCGCAAATGTTCTGCGGACACCTTCAGTTTAGCGACCTGACGAGCAGATGCTCGCGCGATCTGAAACGTCGCTCCGGCGATGAATCAGACCCACCAGGCGGCGGCGGGCTGCTCCCGGATGACGATCTCGTTTAGAAATTCGGCTGCCTTTGTCAGCCCTTCGTCAGGCGACATCAGAGAATCCTCGTGCTCTATCGAAAGGACGTAATCGTAGCCATACATGCGAAGAGTGGAGATAAACTCTTTCCACCATCCGTATGGGTGACCATAACCGCAAGATCGAAAAATCCACGCCCGATTCTTTTCATCCGTATACTTCTTCGTATCGAGAACGCCCGTTTTCGGCAGATTGTAGTCATAAATCTGCGTGTCCTTCGCGTGGACGTGAAAGATCGCATCGCCCAGGACTCGGACGGCTTTGATCGGATCGATCCCCTGCCAGAACATGTGGCTCGGGTCGTAATTGCATCCGACGCTCTCGCCCGCCGCTGCGCGCAGCTTCAGAAGAGTTTCCGGGCTGTAAACGACAAAACCCGGATGCATCTCGATGGCGATCTTCACGCCGTGATCGGCTGCGAAACGAGCGTGTTGAGTCCAATAGGGAATCACCTTCTTTTCCCATTGCCAAGCCAGAACATCCAGGTACTCCGGCGGCCACGGGCAGGTCACCCAATTCGGATACTTGGCCGAATCGCTGTCTCCGGGACAACCCGAGAAATCGATCACGACAGGCACACCTAATTTCGCGGCAAGCTCAACAGTTCGTCGGCTCGTCTCCGCATTCTTTTTCGCCAGGCCCTGATCGGGATGAAGCGCGTTGCCGTGGCAACTGAGTGCGCTGATGGTAAATCCCGCGTCGTCGATTTTCTTCTTGAATTCCTTTAGCTGCGCGTCATTGTCGAGCAGAGACAACGGGCAGTGAGGATCGCCGGGATAGTTACCTGTACCCAGTTCGACGGTTGTGATCTCCAGGCTTTTGAGCTTCTCGAGAACCTTATCTAACGGAAATTGAGACAGCAATGCGGTGAAACATCCGACTCTCATCGACGCAAGAGTATCACAGCGTCAATTTATGGCAGCACTAAGTGACGGTACTGCTCAACCAGCATTTCCAGACAAGCCAGGCAACTGCGATCAGAAAACCAATCAGTGCTTTGTACTCTTCGTTTTTCCTGTACAGAAGCCAGGAAAAGCGATGCCGAGTCCGATCCCAGCGACGAAATGGCAGGAATCTGTTCACCCGCGCCGCGTACTCGTCATAGTCAGGAAATATCTCACGCAGATGCTGTTCTTCCAGCTCCACCGCGGGCAGGTAGACAGTAACGAACACGATGAAAAACAGCGCAGCCAATCCGGCGCTTCGACACGCAATCACAATACCTGATGCGGCGATCAGTGTGCCCAGGTAAAGCGGATTACGAATGTAGCTGTACGGCCCCGAAGTTGCGAGTTGCCGGTCTTTCGCGAGATGCCCGCCGGCCCATGCGCGCAGACCGAGCCCTGCGAACGATATGGGTAAGCCGATCAGCATCGAATGCATCGAAGGATTCGAGAGCCAGGCGAAGGCGCCCAAAAGCAGGAATCCGCAGGGAACACGTAGCCGCTGCACGAAATCCGCGTACGCTTTCGGAAAAAAGTATTGCGGAACTGGCGCTGCCGGGTGACTCACGGGCGCGAAACCAAAGCGTGCGTCCGGCGATGGGCAATGTTGCGGAGCAGTCCGTCTGCTACTTCTTCGGCGGATATCTTTTTCATGCTCACGTGAATCTCACCGTGACGTTTGTAAGTGGTCTCGGCATTATCCGCGCGAAGCACTTCGAAGCTATCCCCGAACGGGCCGGTGCAAACCGGGTCCGTGGGACCATATAGCGCAACACCAGGCTTTTTCAAAGCCGCTGCCAGATGAACAGGCCCGCTGTCTAATCCGATAACAGCTTCGGCTCGCCGTGTGGCATCGATCAGTCCCGCAATCGACGACACATGAACCTGAACATTCTTCAGCCCGTGCAATTCGGTCGCGCGATCTTGCGAAGCGTTGGCAACAAGTGCGAGACCCTCGCGTCTCAATAGGCTGCCCAGGTGGTCGTAGAATTCAAGGGGCCATTCTTTTCCCGCCCATCCTGCGAACGGGCTTGTTAACACAAACGGCGTCGACGGCAAATGACCTTCGGGGCTGCCTGCAGGTATCCAAGCATCATGCGTGATTTCGGTTGCCCCGGCATGCTCTGCCAGCTGCACGTTGCGCTGTACACGATGCGGACCGCGAACGGCCACGCGGTGCGTGTAGAAGGAAGCCGCAACAGGTTCGCGTGCAACCGCTTTGTCGAAACCGAAAAACCATTCCGGCTTCGTAACCCAACCGATGATCGCCGACTGAAGTAATCCCTGAAAATCGAAAGCTACCCGTGGCCGGAACGCACGCGCTGCGCGCCACGCCCTTGCCAGGCTACTCAGATTCGAGCGGTCAAAGGGAACAATTTCATCAATGTACGGATTGCCCCGCAAAAGCGGTATCCAGCGCGGGGCAACCAGCCACGCCAGCCGGCTCCCGGGAAAACTCTTTTTTAGAGTCGCCGCTGCGGGCAGGGTATGGATGATGTCGCCCATCGCGCTCATTCGAATGAGGAGGATCCGGTCTGTCGGCTGGATAAAGCTGCTCATTTCGCCTGTTGCCGCCGTAGTACGAAGGCTGCGAAGTTCACTGACCGGCTTGCATCCTGTTCCAGTTCCCTGATCACTTTCACATTTGTAACGTTCGAAAAATCCGGATCGGCCCCCTTGGGAACAATCGCCACAGAGTCCACGTCGCGTAGAGCGGCAATCAAGGACGCTCTTCCTTCGGTGGGAAGCAATGCATCTTCCCGGTCAAAAATCAAAGCGAGCAGACGGTCTCCGTTTTTGAGATTTGAAAGACGGTTGGCCTGCTCTGCCGTTAACGGATCGAAATAACCAAACACTGCTGTCCAGCGCCCCTCACTCAAGGTCTTCGAGAGCTGGTCGAATGGAACGATTTTTTCGCGAGTGTCCAAAATGAAGAGCCGACCTCTTAATCTTTTCCCATCGGAACAGTTCGAATAAGCTGCAGCGCCGCACCGGCAACGCTTTCCGCAGTAACGCCTGTCATGCAGCGGTGATCGATCGGGCACTCACGCAGAAGGCACGGACTGCACTCAACCGGCTGCCTGACAATCAGACTGGACGTTCCGGTTGGACCGGTAGCGACATTGTCAGTCGCGCCGAAAACGGCCACGGTTGGAACGCCCAACGCCGACGCAATGTGCATAGGACCGGAGTCATTCGTCAGATACACTTCACATGCAGCGGTTAGCTCGATAAAGGCCGGCAGATCCGTAATGCCAGCGAAGTTAACACAGTTTTGCCCGGCATGCTTGATTCGTTCCGCAACCGCCGCGCAGATCTGCGACTCCTCTCTCGATCCGAAAACCGCAACCGTAGCGGCCGTTTCGGATGCTATCGTTACCGCGGCGTCGGCAAAACGCTCCGGCAGCCACCGCTTCGCGCCGCCATAAGCCGCCCCAGGGCTAACGCCAACAATGGGACCGTCAATGCCGAACTCGCTAAACCGCATCCGGCCACTCTTGGCTGCCCTCGCGGCTCCGCTCAACCGAATATCCAGCTCTGTCGAGTAATCGTTTATGAGTTTCGCCCGGTTGAGTAATTCCAAATAATAGAAACGCTGATGTCGCGGCGTTTCTCCCGGTGCAGGTACGGGAATCGGATGTGTCAGCAGCCATCCTCGTCCATCCCTGCGGTATCCGATCCGAACAGGAATCCCCGCCAAGCGCGCGAGTGCAGCCGACTCGAACGCGTTCTGAAGGAGCACCGCGCAATCGAACTTCCGGCTTCGAAGTTTGGCTGCAATCGATAGTTTTTCGCGCAAGCCACGCCAGCCCCGGGCTGCATCGTAAGGAATCAGCTCATCGCAGAAAGGCTCGCGGCCGTACAACCCCGCCACCCACGGACGCGCGAGAATCGAAATGCGCGCCCCCGGAAAAGACTCGCGCAAAGCCTGCAGAGCAGGCACGGACATCACCGCATCTCCCACCCAGTTTGTGGCGCGGACCAGGATATTTTCGAACAGCAAGTTTCAGCATACTGTTCTCGGCACGGATTGAGAAGCCGGCGTCGCTAAAATAAAGGCAGAAATGAGCCGGCTTTATCCGCGAAGCGAGCTTATCCAGCAGCGTCTGATTTGGAAGTCATCAGGCAAAAAGGTGGTTTTCACAAACGGCTGCTACGACATCCTTCATCCAGGACACATCCGGCTTCTCGAACGTGCTCGTTCGCTGGGCGATGTTCTGATTCTGGCCCTGAATACGGACCGCAGCGTCGCCCGGTTGAAAGGCCCATCGCGGCCGTTTTTTGATCAAGACACGCGCGCTGAACTCGCCATGCACCTCGAAGCAGTGGACGCCGTGACGTTGTTCGACGAGGATACTCCGCGCGAACTCATTGCGGCAGTTCTTCCCGATGTTCTGGTAAAGGGCGCCGACTGGGCGCACTTCATCGCAGGGCGCGAAGAAGTGGAGGCTGCTGGAGGCGAGGTTCACGCGCTTCCGCTGGAGCCCGGTTTTTCGACTACTGACATTGCCGAAAAGATCCTGCGGCAACAGGGACAGATCGCTTCACCGAACGGGCAGTGACACATCCCGCCACACGAGAACTGTTGCAATCTGCGGGCAAGCATCCCGCTTTCCAGGCGCTCTTACAGAGGTTGACGCGCGGCGAATCCGGACCTTTTACGCTTTCCGGGCTGGTTAATACCTCTAAGGCGCTGTACCTGGTTCTCCTTTACCAGGCAACCGAGAAACCGTTGCTCGTGGTTGTGGACGGCAACAAGCAAGCCGAGACGCTGCTCGAAACTACCGAGGTTTTCTTCCAGCTCTTGCTCGAAGGACGCGACCTGCCCGCTCCGCAACTGATTCCTGCTCTCGATGTTCTGCCGCACCAACGGCTTTCTCCTCACAACGAAATCGCCGAAGCAAGAGCCGTCGGTCTGTGGCGTCTTTCCGCTCAGAAAGTCCCGATCACCATCGTTCCGGTCGCCTCCGCGCTATTAAGGACCGAATCGGCTGACTTTTATCGCCAGCTCGCGATCACGCTCCGTGTGGGCGAGGAATTGCCGCTCGAAGACCTTCTCGAGCACCTGGAGAGCATCGGCTATGAGCGCCGCGATCCGGTCGAAATGGTCGGCGAGTATTCGGTCCGCGGCGGAATCTTCGATGTGTATCCTGCCGAAGCGAGCAAACCGGTTCGCGTCGAGTTCTTCGGAGACGAGATCGAATCTATTCGGCAGTTTGACGTTGAGTCGCAGCGGTCCATCCTGAAAGTGAACGCGGCAACCCTCCTGCCGTTGGCAGAATACGCCCGATCTCGCGGCTTACTTCGGGATCTGTCGCAAGCCGCGGAAAAAGCAGACCTGGACCTGAGTAATCCCGGGGAAGTCTTCCCGGGCTGGGAATTTCTGGTCCCGCTCGTACGCCCTCGCGCCCAGACGATTTTCGGCTTGAATCCCGCCGCGATGGTTGTTCTAGACGAGCCGGCAGCAATCGTTTCGGCGGCAGATCGTCTATGGCAGCGCCTTCGAACACCGGATCGTCCAGCCCCGATAGAACCTGAAAAGAACTTCGCTTCCTGGGAAGAGATGGAAGCGCTGATCGATGCCCGGACGCGGGTCAGTTTCCAGGAACTGGAACTGCTCGGAGCCGGCTCGACCTCTGAGCCGCTGCACATCTCTACGCGTCCCGCGCTTACGTTTCAAGGCAACATGCCGATCGCAGTCGCCGAAGCGCGAAACCTCGTCGAAGCCGGTTTCCGAGTTGCGTTTTTCGCCAATTCGAATGGAGAAGTAGAACGGATCGCCGATGTTCTGCGCGAATATTCGATGCCTTACCAGCTTGGCCTCGAATCCAGTTCGGGACTGCGGCCGTCTCTCGCTGAGCGTTCGTATCACGCGGGAGTGCTATCAAGCACGTTTCTGGTGAAGGGTTGCGTCCGCCGTGGCGCCGTCCTATCCGACTCATTGCTCGCCATCCTCGGTTCCGAAGACCTCTTCGAAACTTCGGACCTGGTCGCGCGGCAGCCTTCCAAGTCGCAACTGGCGGCATTTGCGACTGACATCGCAGATCTCAAACCCGGAGATTTCGTCGTTCACACCACCCATGGTGTGGGCCAGTTCCTCGGCATTCGAGAGATCGCTCAAGGGGACACCAAGGGCGAATTCATGCTCCTCGAGTATGCGAGCGATTCGAAGCTATACGTACCTCTCACTCGTCTCGACCTGGTGCAAAAATATCGCGGCGCGGGTGAGGCCAAGCCGCACCTGGACCGGCTCGGCGGCGTCACGTGGGAAAAAACCAAGTCGCGAGTCAAAGCCAAAATGCGCGACATGGCGGACGAGTTGCTCAAGCTGTACGCTCATCGCCGCCTCGCAAAGGGCTTCGCGTTTTCTGCTGACAGCAATTGGCAACGAGAGTTCGAAGATGCTTTCGAATACACGCCAACGAAAGACCAAGTAGATGCCGTCAAGCAGATCAAGGCCGACATGGAGACGGAGCAGCCCATGGACCGCCTCCTGTGCGGCGATGTCGGATTCGGGAAGACAGAAGTCGCGATGCGCGCTGC
>JAFAUR010000918.1 GCA_019243205.1 Acidobacteriaceae bacterium
CATCCGTACCCCCTGCAACGCTTCTATGGCGTCAGAACCTGAGGTAAGAGCCGGATGCGGAAAATCTGCTCGTCCGGATCTGTGGAGGGGGTCATGGGCAACCATGATCCCTACTCCGACTCCCTCGGAAAGACTCGGGACAGGCTCGGCTTCGGCTACGACTCGCTCCTAATGAACTGTTGTGGCACCAAGCGCGGTCTCGGCCCCCGCAGGCTTTGCGCCGATCTTCCTACACCATACCGGCAGAACCCTCATCCTTACCCTCTCCCGCGGGTCACCCTCACCTCGCCTCCCCCGCAACAAAGGGCGATTATACCGGACTTGACACATGGTTCGTATAACGCTATTTTGGTCTGGACAGGCCGCCCTTATTGGACTGATTTGTCTCTTGTTGTTTGGCTGTGCCAGCAGGACGCCGCAAACAGGAAAACGACTGATTAACGTCGGCCACAAATTCTTGGCAGTAACGAATGTGGCTCCATTTATAATCCGACGCATCTTCGTAGGAATAAGTACCGAAGACGAACAATATTCTACCTTCTGGGCGAGAGAGCTGACCGTTCAACGATTGATTGAAACTTACAGAACCTCCGCTCGGGATATCGGAGAGATATCCTACTGGCCATTCGCGCGATGTTTTTTCCAGTTCCAGTATTTTAAGCTCGCTAATATACATATCATTCAGTTTCTTGAGCGCCGTGGCCGTTTTTTCAGGAGGAACGTGAGATATCCGACCGTTGTAACGAAGCTTCTCGGCCATCTGCTTACATCTGACCGTCCACTTATTAATCTGCTCATCAAGAGAAAGTGTGTCATTGTCTTTCCCCGTCTTTTCGAAGTCGTGCATGTATATGGCAAACGGGTCGTCCTTAGCCGAGTCTGTCCCGACTTCAAGCCGGTGGAATTCATGTATTTGGAAATTAAACGCATCTGTGCGTCCGCTATTCCTAAAAATCAATGTAATCTGTCCAGTACGCGTGCCATACCCCATCACGGTCAACTGCGTTTCCAGATGGGCGAGCAAACCAATACTGGCTATTTTATTTGCGTAATAGAGGATAGCGGCATTAGCGAGCAGGACGAAGAACGTCAACCATTTCAACAAACCGCGGCGCGGCTTCTTCTTGGCTTTTGCTTGGTCGTTGCGACGTATCCTCTGGCTGTCGAGAAAGGGTTTTGGCAAATAGAGTCTGCTGGTAGGGACGAACCGAAATGCCTTCAAAAACTCATATCTGGAATGTTCTGGCTGACTATCGCTTGGGTAGTTGGCCATGCGGGCGTCTTATTGCTGTTCTTTGGTGGCCTTGATCTTAGCTTGGGTGCGTTGATTCTTTGAGCGCGTTTTGTTTCGGCGGTTTTTTGAAGTAAGACCAACCTTATCAGGATCGACATTAACCAGGACCTTCAGCGCTTCATGGAACGTCAATGGATGGAGTGAGATAGGTTTCGCTTTGCCCATGCTGATTTCTCACGAAATGGCAGCCGAATCTGGCCGCTCGGTTCAATGTGCAAGCTGGCATACCGCTTATCCGGCTGAGGCCGTTGCCAGTGAGGCGACCTCAGCAGCCTGCCAGAATCGCCTTGAAGATGTCAGGATTCTTCCGATTATTGAACCGGAATTGAAATTCAGCAAGGTAGAGTGGCAGGTAAGTTTTGCTGACGTTGTGGTAAGTCCCGATTATTCCGCGCTTCAAAAGACTCCAAAAGCTCTCCATGTTGTTAGTGTGGACTTCACCACGAACATATTCACCGTGACGATGGCCTACGGTTTCATGCGGCAAACCTTGCCACGGTTTCAGATATTGATAGCCGGAGTGCTCGTCGGTCGAGACAAGGGAGACATCCTTACTTACCGCTTCCGCCACGAATTTGTTCATGGTCGGAACGTCCGCTCGCTCAATCATCTGGCAAACGACATTGCCCTTGCGCGAAATAGCGCCGATGACCGGAGTCTTGTCCCAGCCGCCCCGACGATGCTGGCGTTTGTCCCAATGCCGGTTCTTATCCTTGCCGCCGATATACGTTTCATCAACCTCGACTTGTCCCATCAATTGCGGAAAGTCTTTGTCCCGCATTGCGGCGCGGATACGCTGACACATATACCAGGCAGTTTTGTAAGAACCAGAGCCAATCATCCGATGGAGTTGCAGAGCGCTCATGCCCTTTTTGCTCTGACTCATCAGGTAGATGACTTCAAACCACGTGCTCAGTGGATAGTTCGTATTCTCGAAAATCGTCTTTGTAATTACCGAGAATCGATAGCCGTTTTTCTGGCATATGCGGCATTGCCAGTGAAACCGTTTATGCCGGAGCGTATAGACCTTATCGTTGCCGCAACGCGGGCACTTAACCACGCCATCTGGCCAGCGCATATCGCGAAGCAGCGCCTTGCATGCGTCCTCGCTTTCGTAATCGCGTTTTATATCGGCCAGAGTCAGGTTCGGTTGAGTCGTCAATGGCCCTTTTGACTTCATGAGGAAAATATAGGAAATTTCAGGTCATGTGTCAAGTCCGGTATAATCGCCGAATGGAACGGGCGGAGCGGCAGGTTATGCCTTCTGGGAATCGATCAATGGCGGTGTCTATTTTCTGGACCGCGTAGTGTGGGCCAATGAGCCGTGGGTGGACCAGGGAACCGAAACAACGGATGCCGGTAAGGGCTTCGTGGATTGGGGTTCCAGCGCGGGAACGGCCGAGGACATTCCTTCGACGCCACCAACCAGCACTCTGAACGACGACTTTTTCTCCACCATCACCAGTGTTTCAGGCCAAAACGTCGCAGTTGCGACGGCGCCCGGAGTTACGGCGACTCCCGCACCTCTGTATCATGACGATACTCCGGCATGGAACGCAGCACTGGCAGCGTGTAGCGCCAGCAACGGCTGCAATATCGCATTGCGCAATGGAACCAGCCGTGTGACGCGATTGGCAACCTCGACAAGCACGAACGTCACGATTGTCGGACAAAGCAATCAATCGAGCATCCTTTACGACTACGGCAACGGCGGCGCGAAGTGGTGCCACACGAACGACACCGGTGAAGGTCAGATGGACTTCGACGGTACGCTCATTCTGTCGAACTTCGGATTCAAGTCAGACAATTCCTCGGCCGACTGCATGATTCAT
>JAFAUR010001016.1 GCA_019243205.1 Acidobacteriaceae bacterium
CTCGCCTCGCTGAACGCGCTGCCGTGCGCCGCGAGTTCGACCGCCAACACCGCCGCCGAAAAGATCTCCGAAAAGATCTCCGAAGATGTCGGAGAAATCCGTGAAATTCCCTTGATCGAAACCACCGAAGCCTCCCGCGCCAGCCACGCCCTGATGACCAAAACGGTCATATGTTGCGCGCTTTTGCGGGTCACTCAGAATCGCGTATGCTTCGGCAGCTTCCTTAAACTTCTCTTCCGCTTGTTGGTTGCCGGGATTGCGGTCGGGGTGGTACTGCAGAGCTAGCTTGCGATACGCGGTCTTAAGAACGCCATCGTCACAGTTCCGCTGTACCCCAAGTACCTCGTAATAATCCCGTTTGGCGACACTCATCTTTAGTTATCTGTTCAGCGCCCGATGTTTACTGGTTTACGGCCACCTTGACCATCGCCGGACGGAGGAGACGTCCCTTGAAGTAGTATCCGGGCTGGTATTCTTCCAAGATAGTCTGATCGGGGTGGTCTTTTGTATCAACCACGTCGACGGCATTGTGGATGTGAGGATTAAACACCGGGTTTTCGGTCGAGACGGGCTCCAGGCCTAGCTTTTTCAAGGCTTCATAGAACCGCTGATAAATCATCTCGACACCGCGGGCGTACTCTTTATCCGCTGTTTCCACTTTGAGCGCACGTTGAAAATCGTCGAGTACCGGCAAGAGCGCTTTCACGCTATCCATGGCCGCGTATTCGAATAGGTCGCTTCGCTCCCGCTCCACCCGGCGACGATAATTGTCAAATTCGGCCTGGCGCCGCTGCAGCAGGTCCTGCAACTCCGCCTTTTCTTTGGCCAACCGCTCGAGCTCGCCGGGCGGCTCGGGGACTGAAGTGATTTCGGGGCGCACAGCTGCTTCCGGCTCAACCGGTTCGGCAGAACGTTCGTTTTGGCGCTGAACGTCTTCGGTGAACACACCGTTGCTGTTGTTTAGAGTTTCCATTGAGATACACCGAAAGGGACACGTAAAGACGAGTCCCTTTTATTTTCAGCGTAACAGAGGAACGGCCGTTTTTGCGGCTAACGGCCGCGTGCGGCAGCAGTTTGTTTGACGGTGTCGATCGGGGTCGGAACCGGACCCGCGGCGGCTCCGTCGGCCTCGGCGGCCTTGTTCAGGCCGAGCAGCTTTCGTAACTCGGCGTCCACCTGGGCGCGAATGTCAGGATTATCACGGAGGAACTGCCGGGCGTTTTCGCGTCCCTGCCCGACCCGCTCGCCTTTGTAGCTGAACCAGGAACCGCTCTTCTCGATGACGTTGTTCGCCACACCGAGATCGAGCAAATCGCCCTCGCGGGAGACGCCCTCGCCGTAGATAATGTCAAACTCCGCTTCCCGGAAGGGCGGCGCGACTTTGTTCTTTACGACTTTCACTTTGGTACGGTTGCCGGTGACGGTTTCGCCATCCTTGATGGCCGCAATACGGCGGATGTCGATGCGGACCGAAGAGTAAAACTTCAGCGCCCGGCCACCGGTGGTAGTTTCGGGATTGCCGAACATGACACCGATCTTTTCGCGAATCTGATTGATGAAGATCAGACAAGTATTCGACTTCGAAACGATACCGGTGAGCTTGCGCATGGCCTGCGACATCAGCCGCGCCTGGACGCCCATGTGCGAATCGCCCATCTCGCCATCAAGTTCGGCCTTCGGCACCAGCGCTGCCACCGAGTCGACCACCAGGACATCGATGGAGCCGGACGTGATCAGGGCAGCGGTGATTTCAAGCGCCTGTTCCGCAAAATCGGGCTGTGAAACGAGAAGATTGTCCACATCCACGCCGAGCTGCTTCGCATAGACCGGATCAAGCGCGTGCTCGACGTCAATAAAGGCCGCCATGCCGCCCATTTTCTGCGCTTCCGCGACGACCTGCAGCGCGATGGTCGTTTTGCCCGACGATTCAGGGCCGAAAATCTCACAGATCCGTCCACGGGGAAATCCGCCCACGCCAAGCGCGTAATCCACAGAGATCGATCCCGTCGAAATGGCAGAAACCGGAACGATCGCTTCCTTTGCTCCCAGGCGCAGAATGGAGCCTTTTCCGAACTGTTTTTCAATCTGGCCCAGAGTGAGGGTCAACGTGCGGCTGCGCTCTTTTTCATCCATAGGAATCCTTTCGGTGTCTGCTCTGGGGAGGCACCTTCAGTATATCCCCAAACAGAAAAGCTCAAACTTGTTTGGAACGGTTCAGGCGTTGGCGCGCCGGGCGTAGTACCCTCTGCGCGCTCGCACGACCAGGTCCTTGCGTCCGGGAATCTTGATCTGCACGGTGTGGTACTGGCCATCATTATTCAACGGCTCCGGACGATAGAACAGATTGTACTGGTGACGGAGTTCGTTGGCGACGTTTTCAAACGACTGATTCAGATCCTTTGCCTCGAACGGAAAGAAGGAAACGCCGCCGGTCTGTTCCGCCATGTAGCGCATCACTTTATCGCCTTCCGTTTCGACGTGGCTGATGTTGGTCGAGATCGTGTAGATCACCGTATCCGCCCGCTGTGCCATTTCCAAAGCCTGGTCTCGACTGTACCGGCTTTCATTGTCTTCGCCGTCGCTCAAAATCACCATCGCGCGGCGAAATTTGTACATCGGCTGGTCGAGCATCAGCTTGTCTTTACATGCAAAGAAAATCGCGTCGTACAAGGCCGTGCCGCCGCCTGGTCGCAGATTATGAACGGCCTTTTCGAGTACCTGCGTGTCGCTCGTCAGATCGGCAGCGAGTTCCGCCGAAGTATCAAAGCTCACGATGACGGCCTTGTCCTGCGACCGCATGACATCGTTGATGAAGGTCGTCGCGGCTTCCTGTTGGAAGCGGAAACGATCGCGGATACTGTTGCTGGTATCGACGAGAATGGCAAGACGGAGCGGCAAGTCGGATTCCGACGTAAACTCGAGGATTTTCTGCGGCTTCTTGTTCTCGAAGACTTTGAACTCGTCTTTCCCAAGATCAGTGACGAATCGGCCTTTTTTGTCGGTCACGGTGAAGAGCATGTTCACCCGGGTGACCTCGGCGCGGATCGTAGGCGCATCGGATTCGCTTCGGTCTTGCGCCTGAAAGGCGAACGGGAGAGCTCCGAGGGCAACAAATGCCGTCAGAGCCACTGCAACAGACTTCATCGGAATGACTTCATTCTAGCTGTATTGTTCGCGGAGCGTTTTGAGGAATTCCTGGAGTTCAGGAGATACGGGACTTTCGACCGTGACCGTCTCGCGCGTGATAGGAGAGACGAATCTCAGCCGGTGAGCGTGAAGGAAGAATCGTCCCAGTGGCGAACCCGGAGCGCCGTACAGTTTATCGCCGACGACCGGGTGACGAAGGCTGGAAAGGTGCACGCGAATCTGGTGCGTGCGCCCGGTTTTGATCTGCACTTCGAGAAAGCTGAAGGGCCCGATGGTTTCGAGCACGCGGTACGCGGTATGTGCCGGGCGACCCGTGCGCAGGCGGGTGGTCATGCGGGTGCGACGGACCGGATCTCGCGTGATCGGAGCAACAATCTCGCCCGTTGGCGAAGGCAAATGCCCGTGCACCAGGGCCAGATAAATCTTTTCGACCGTGCGGTCGTGAAACTGGCGCGCGAGATCCTGGTGCGCGGCATCGGTGCGCGCGACCAGAAGCACGCCGCTGGTGTCGCGATCGAGCCGATGCACGATGCCGGGACGCAGGTCGCCATTGATCGAAGACAAGCTGCCGAAGTGATGCAGGAGCGCGTTCACGAGCGTGCCGGACGGATGCCCTGCCCCGGCATGAACCACCATTCCGGCGGGCTTATCGACCGCTATCACGCTCGGGTCTTCGTAAAGAACCTGAAGCGGGAGGTTTTCTGCCTCGGCCTTAAGGGGCGGCAGAGCCGCCGGAATGACCGAGAGCGTTTCCCCGCCCCGCAATATATAAGACGCGCGCGGCACGCGGCCATCGATCAGGACACGATCGCCCTTGATCCACGCTTGCAGCCGCGACCGGCTGTACTCCGGCAGGCGCTCATGCAGAAAGGAATCGAGGCGCTTACCGGCGTCAGCGGGCGTGGCGGTTAGCTCCACGCTTCTATGTTAGGAGCGGGCGCTATAGTCGGCGTGGCCCTTGCCGTACCGCTTTTCCCCGGCCTCGACCGGGAACGGCAGTGTGTTCTCTTTGGGCGGCAGCGGGCACGTGGCGTACGGCGTGAAGGTGCAGGGTGGGTTGTAGGAGTGATTGAAATCGAGATCCACTTTGCCGTCCACCGGGAGCGGGGTGTTCAGCATGCGTCCTGCCTGGTAAGTGTTGATCTTGTTCGTAGGGTCTTTAAAGAGAAAGAAGAGCGTTTTGCCTTCGTAGATGGGACGAAGTCCGTATTCGTGGCCCTGATAAGAGAACTTCACTACTCCCGGGCTGTCTTGCATTTCGGTCTGGCCCAGGATGTTGAGGATCGGAATCTTTTTCGGATCGTTAACCAGGTGGGCTTCGAAATGAAGGCTCGAGTTCACGGGGAAGAAATCGAGACCTTTGAAGTTCTTCAAAGTTGGGTTGTTGCTGTCTTTCACTCGAATGCCGATCTTATCCAGCCGTTTGATCAAGTAGAACGAGATCGATCCGGCGTGGACGATGTCGGGCTTGTCCTCGTCGTAGCTCAAATTGCGCGATTTTCCGTCGGAGCTGATGAATGTGACCTGTTTGCCTTCCAGCCGCAGTTTCCCGAGTTGTGCAGGCGCGGAGTCTTTGGGCAGCACAAAGTCGTCCGACGCGGCTGATCCGATGGTATTGTCGCCGGGCTTCAGCCAGAAGAGCCCGACGAGTGTAAGCCAGCTATCGGGTTTGCGGAGGCCGGCTTCCCGATGGGCCTGCCATTTGCGAACGGATTCCACGTAGGTCGTGTCGGCTAGGAGCAGAAAGCCGAGCATTCCGATCAACAAACGGTACATAAGAATATTCTACTCGCGAAGTTCAACAATTGTCGCGCCAGATCCGCCCTCCGACTGCGTGGCCGGATAAAAACGGCTGACATGCGGATTCGATCCGAGATGTTCGCTGACGGCGCGTTTCAGCACGCCCATTCCGTGGCCGTGTACGATTCGAACCCGATTCACGGAGGCGAGAGCAGCGGAATCGAGAAATTTATCAACCTGCTCGACGGCCTCATCGGCTCGCTGACCGATTACATCTAATTCGCGGTACGAGGTGTCCCAGCGCGGCCCGGTCTCTAAACGCACGTTTTTAGGCAGCTTAGAGGGTTCGGCTTTTTGTGACACGATTTCCGCGACGTCATCGCGGGACACCTGCATGCGCAGATGGCCGGCTTCGACTTCGAGCATGTTGTTTTTTAGGATGCGGCGTACGGTTGCGACTTCGCGGACATCTTTGAGTCGCACGCGCGCGCCTTCTTCAATGGTCACCGGTTGTGGTGCAACCTGTTTTGCAATTTCGGGCGGAGGCGCCATGACCTCGGCGGCTTCCTCGCGGAATTCGCGCTTGGTTCGCGAAAGCATACGACGAGCCTCTTCGATCGCTTTGCGCTGATCCGCCGATTCGGCGACCCGCTCCATCATGATTTGGGCGCGGGCTTCGAAGTCGGCGACGATTTCGTCCGAACGCGCAGTCCATTCGCGTTGCCGGGCGGCTTCTTTGCGTATGGCGTCGCGCTCGATTTCGGCCTGCTTCCGCTCCAAGGACGCGCGCGCTTCAGCCATTTCTTTTCCGAGCCGCTCATTTTCGGCGACCTGCCGGTGCAGCTCGGACAAGAGCTCCTGGAAATCGGCCTGCAGTTTCGGCATGACCGCACGGGCATGCGCAAGCACGGGAGCGGGCATTTCGAGGCGCGTGGCGATATCCAAACCGGCCGATTTTCCGGGAGCGCCGAGCCGTAGCTCATAGGTTGGCTGAAGTGTTGATTCGTCAAAACCCATGGAGGCATTGAGCACGCCGGGAGTGCGAGCTCCGTAGAGCTTCAGCGGCAGAAGATGGGTCGAGGCCAGGCAGAATGCGCCGGACTTGCGGAACTCGTCGAGAATCGCGACTCCGAGTGCCCCGCCCTCTTCGGGGTCGGTCGCGCGGCCGAGCTCGTCGAGGAGGACGAGACTTTCGGGCGTGACCTGTTCGAGCATTTGCTTAACGTGAAGCAGGTGGCCGGAGAAGCTGCTGAGGCTTTCGGCAATGGATTGGGCGTCGCCGATATCGGCGAGCACGTCATCGAGCAGCGGAAACTCGGCTTCCGCACAGGGCACGGGAATGGCGGCGTGCGCCATCAACGCGAGCAGGCCGGTGGTTTTCATTGTTACCGTTTTCCCGCCCGTATTCGGGCCGCTGATCAATAGGCACCGGCGCTCTTCCGTCAATTCAAAGCTGATAGGGATGATGGGCCTGCGCTGCTTGCGAAGAACGGTTTCGAGCAGCGGATGACGGGCGTCGCGCAGGACCAATTTTCGATCGGCGCCGCTGAACCGCGGAACTATGGCGTTGTACTCGCGGGCGAATCCCGCTTTGGCAAAGACAAGATCGAATTCGGCAAGTGCTTCGGCGGTGGCGCTGATCTCCGGGCTGTGTTCCCGCAGCGCGTTGGTGATCTCTGCGAGAATGCGTTCGATCTCGCGCAGCTCGTCTTCGCGGAGCCGGACCAGCTGATTATTCAGCGCGATGGTTTCGAACGGCTCGACAAACAGGGTACGCCCGGTGCCGCTGGAACCGTGGATAACGCCGTCCACACGACCTTTCTGGCCGGCGACGATGGGCACGACGTAACGGTCTTCCCGGATGGTGACGAAGTCTTCCTGCAGAGTGCCGTCGTCGCGATGCACGCGGAGGAAGCGTTCAAGCGATTCCTGGATGCTGCGCTGCTGGCGCTCGAT